>NZ_JBFTMA010000082.1:0-11728 GCF_056396725.1 Bacillus sp. 05T31 | reverse complement strand
ACATTTGCAATTTATCGTCAAAGTCCAAAGTCTTCACTTGTGCCAGGGAATTTTGTTTCTTATGCTAAGGTAGAAAAAGGTAGTGAAACGGTTGAGGATTGGAAACCAATCAATGAGAAATATTATTTGTTCCCGTCTGAACAAGCAAAAGCGGATAATAAACGTGAAGACCTTGCAAGGGTTTCAAACTTTAAAGCGAAGTTAAGTGAGTATTTCCAAGGCGATTATACAGCTGTTATCGGTACTGGAATGTATAGAGATGATGAATTAAAAGAAATGAAGCTCGATATTCCTGTCCAATTCAATGGGAAAGCTGAAGTAATTGGTTTTACACAATATGTAGCTGGACTTGTTATGGAATATTTCCCGAATTATATGAAAGTACAAGTAACAATTAAATCTGTAGAACGCCCAGAAGCAATTATTATACGTGAAGCGAAGCAAGATGAACCGTTTGTGAAAATTTTAGATTAAAGATGAGAGCTGTTCCATAAAGGAACAGCTTTTTTTCTTGAAAAATTTTGTTATAATTTTAAATGTTACAAATAAAGGGGTAAGGGGCAAAGTCATGGAAGAACTAAGCTTTCAAGTCATTATTTTATTAATTGCATTCGGRTTTTTAGCTGCTTTTATTGATTCGGTTGTTGGAGGGGGAGGGTTAATTTCGCTTCCTGCACTTATGTTTGTTGGTTTATCACCAGCTTCGGCAATCGCAACGAATAAATTAGCTGCAACGATGGGGACGCTTACGAGCACAATTTATTTTATTCGATCAGGTAAGGTGAATTTTCGGATTGTAGGAAAGTTAATCCCGTTAACTATTATTGGAGCAGTCGCAGGGGCTTTAGTAGTAAAGTTTATTCCGCCTGATATTTTGCGTCCACTAGTGCTCGTGATGTTGGTTTTTATTGCCATTTATATTATTGCGAAAAAAGATTGGGGAAGTGCAATTATGGGCTTATCAATGATTTTAGGTGCTTATTTTGGATCGARGTTTGCGGTTCAAAAAGGTGTTGGATATGTAAGGACTTTATTTTTATTAGTTACTATTTTATTAATCGGGAAAAATGTTTTGGAATATACTCATATTTTGTAGATTCATACGTATGTATGAATCTCTTTTTTTTATTATATTTTAAAAATTTATTAATTTTTAAAATATAAGTCTAGGAATATTTGAATAAATCTAAATTATCGTGTAGAATAATGTTGTAAAATGTAAACGTTTTTCTAAGGGGAGGCTAAAAAGATGGTAGTAGCATACAAACATGAGCCATTTACAGATTTTTCAGTAGAGGCTAACAAATTAGCGTTTGAAGAGGGTTTAAAGAAAGTAGAATCTTATCTTGGACAAGACTATCCATTAATTATCGGGGGAGAAAAAATCACTACAGAAGACAAAATTGTTTCTGTAAACCCTGCAAATAAAGAGGAACTTGTTGGTCGTGTTTCAAAAGCAAGCCGTGAATTAGCTGAAAAAGCAATGCAAGTAGCGGATGCAACATTCCAAACTTGGAGAAAGTCAAAACCAGAAATGCGTGCAGATATTTTATTCCGTGCTGCAGCAATCGTTCGTCGTAGAAAACATGAGTTCTCTGCTATTCTTGTAAAAGAAGCAGGTAAACCATGGAATGAGGCAGATGCTGATACAGCAGAAGCAATCGACTTTATGGAATATTATGCTCGTCAAATGTTGAAATTAAAAGACGGTATTCCAGTAGAAAGCCGTCCAATTGAATATAATCGTTTCTCTTACATTCCATTAGGAGTAGGTGTTATCATTTCTCCTTGGAACTTCCCATTCGCAATTATGGCAGGTATGACAACAGCTGCTGTAGTTTCTGGTAACACAGTATTACTAAAACCAGCTAGTACAACTCCTGTAGTAGCAGCGAAATTTATGGAAGTATTAGAAGAAGCTGGTTTACCAGCTGGCGTAGTAAACTTCGTTCCAGGTAATGGCTCTGAAGTTGGTGACTACTTAGTAGATCACCCTCGTACACGTTTCGTTAGCTTTACTGGATCTCGCGATGTAGGTATTCGTATTTACGAACGTGCAGCAAAAGTAAACCCGGGACAAATTTGGTTAAAACGTGTTATCGCTGAAATGGGCGGTAAAGATACAATCGTTGTTGATAAAGAGGCAGATCTTGAATTAGCAGCTAAATCTATCGTTGCATCAGCATTCGGATTCTCAGGACAAAAATGTTCTGCATGTTCTCGTGCAGTAATCCATGAAGATGTATACGATCATGTATTAAATCGTGCTGTTGAATTAACAAAAGAATTAACAGTAGGTAACCCAGATGCAAAAGATATTAACATGGGGCCTGTTAATGACCAAGCTGCATTCGATAAAGTAATGAGCTATGTTGCAATTGGTAAAGAAGAAGGTAAAATCGTATCAGGTGGCGAAGGAGACGATTCTAAAGGCTGGTTCATCCAACCAACAATCGTTGCTGACGTTGCAGAAGATGCTCGCTTAATGAAAGAAGAAATCTTCGGACCAGTAGTAGCATTCTGTAAAGCAAAAGACTTTGATCATGCACTTGCAATTGCAAACAATACAGAATACGGTTTAACAGGAGCAGTTGTTACTAACAACCGTGACCATATTGAAAAAGCACGTGAAGACTTCCACGTTGGTAACTTATACTTCAACCGTGGATGTACTGGTGCAATCGTAGGTTACCAACCATTCGGTGGCTTTAACATGTCTGGTACAGACTCTAAAGCTGGTGGTCCTGACTACTTAGCACTTCACATGCAAGCAAAAACTACTTCTGAAACTTTATAAGAAATAGTAGAAAAGATCTTCACAGACTGTGAAGATCTTTTCTTTTTGAGAAACTCTCTATAGAAGCTAGTTAATTTCAATCAAGAAAAGGTTGCCAAATATTACTATTTGTTCTTTTGAATTAGTTAAACCCTATTAATATCGGGATAAACATGAAAATAGAAATAAAACAGCGAGAAAAATTGACTTATTAGTCATATTTTTTAGTATTCATTTTGAGGATTTCCTGTATAATACAATTTGAAAGAAAATCTATGGTTAGACAAGAGAACACTCCTTTCGGCTTTGCTAACTGAAAGGAGTGTTTTTTTAGGTCGCTAAAAACTCTTCTGTACTCATTATATTTGCGTATACTCCATTTAAACTCGCCAAAATTGTATTATGAATATAAACAGCTGGTATAGTAGCATTCTTAAATGAAAGATCTTTTGTAGCACAAGCATCGTGTATTACGGTACAGTGAAGGCCAAAATCAAAAGCAGCTCTTACTGTAGCATCAATACACATATGGGTCATCATCCCGCATATTACGACGTGCTCAATTCCTGAACGTTGTAATTGTTCTAGAAGATCAGTTTCTCGGAAGCTATTTGGATAATGTTTAAGGATAACGGTTTCCTCTCTAAGTGGACGGACATTTTCGTGAATATGGACACCTTCTGTATTGGGTAGGAAAAAAGTAGCGCTATCTTTTATAGCTACATGTTGGATATGAAAAATAGGTTCGTTTCTTATTCTAAAATGTTGTAGTAGCTGACTAGCATATTCACTTGCTTCTACTGGATTACGTAATTCCATCATTCCGCTTGGAAAATAATCATTTTGAATGTCGACGAGCAAAAGAGCTGTTTTCATATATCTATCTTCCTCCGATTTCATATTCAAATAATGTTATTCAATGAGTAGAGAAGATTCTCCTTTTTAAAAGTATGAGTGAGAAGGATTTTACATAACTTTAAAAATCACTATTGTATTGTTACTTCTTATTTTAAAATTCAAATAGAGAAATAATTAATATTTTTCCGAAAAATGTATTGACTCTCATTATTCYGAGTTCTATAATAAGACTTAATTAAACGACAATTAAATCGATACACTCTTATCCAGAGAGGTGGAGGGACTGGCCCTACGATACCTCAGCAACGGRTTTTTTAATACCGTGCTAACTCCAGCAAGCCTATAAAGGCTTGGAAGATGAGAAGATGTGAATGAGTACATATAAAAGTGCTCTCCTTCTTATCTTTTATTACTGATAAGAAGGAGAGCACTTTTTATTTTACCTCGAAAGCTCTACTTCAAGTTTTTACAGCATATAGGAGGGAAGAAAATGATTTCTTTTAACAATGTAAGTAAAGTATATGAATCAGGTGGGCAATCTGTTCATGCGGTTGAGGATGTAACGCTGTCAGTTGAAAAGGGCGAAATTTTTGGCATTATCGGATTTAGTGGTGCTGGAAAGAGTACATTATTACGTTTAGTAAATATGTTAGAAAGACCAACTGCAGGAACAATTTCAATAGATGATAAAGATATTACATCATTATCGGCGAAAGAATTACGGAAACTAAGACAAAGAATTGGGATGATTTTCCAAAGTTTCAATCTATTTAATTCAAGAACGGTGTTTGGGAACATTGCTTATCCATTAAGGTTAGCGAAATTGCCGAAGAATGAGATAAAAGAAAGAGTGAATGAACTACTAAAATTTGTTGGTTTAGAAGATAAAGCGAACTATTATCCAGAACAGTTATCAGGTGGACAAAAGCAGCGTGTTGGGATTGCAAGAGCACTTGCGACATCACCGGATATTCTCATATGTGATGAGGCAACATCAGCTTTAGATCCGGAAACAACAACAGAAATCTTAAATTTATTAAAGAAAGTAAATAGAGAGTACAATTTAACGATCCTACTTATTACACATGAAATGCACGTTGTGAAAGAAATTTGTCACCGTGTAGCCGTTATGGAAAAAGGAAAAGTAATTGARGAAGGAAAACTGTTTGACGTTTTCACACAACCAAAAACAAAGACAACYCAAAATTTTGTACGCTCTGTTATTAATGATCACTTACCAGAAAGTGTTCTAGCGAAAATTCAAAACGGAGGTCAGATTTATCGCCTGACTTTTACTGGGGAAGAGACAGGGCAGCCTGTACTATCATATATTGCGAAAAACTATAACGTCGATGTAAATGTTCTTTATGGAAATATTATTGAACTCCAAAATGTGCTATTTGGAAATCTTCTTGTAGAACTACAAGGTGAACAGAAAGAAATTCAAAAAGCATTACAACATCTAAGACTGCAAGTGCAGCTGAAGGAGGTAGAAGCTCATGCGAGTTGATTGGAGTATATTTTGGCCTCGCATATTAGATGCGACGGGGGATACCCTCTTAATGGTAATTGTAACCCTTATATTCGCTACAATTCTCGGTATACCTCTAGGTTTACTGTTGTATGTAACGAGAAAAGGAAATTTTTTAGAAAATAAATGGGTCTTTTCTATTCTTAATATCATAATTAATACAATTCGTCCGGTTCCATTCATTATCTTTTTAGTAGCTTTAAGCCCACTAACAAGAAGTGTTATTGGAACGACGATTGGAACGGCTGCAGCAATCTTCCCAATGACGTTAGTTGCATCAATTGGTATTGCTAGAATGGTTGAAACAAATCTTGTTTCTGTTCCGAAAGGAGTAATTGAAGCAGCACAAGCAATGGGCGCTTCACCACTTAGAATTGTTTTTGAAATCCTCGTACCAGAAGCGTTAGCACCATTGATCTTGGGAGTTACGTTTATGACGGTTGGTTTAATTGAATTTTCTGCAGTCGCAGGACTTGTCGGTGGTGGAGGTCTTGGCGACTTAGCAATGACATATGGTTATCAACGCTTTGATACGTCAGTTATGTTTGTAACGGTCGTTTTACTTATTATTCTTGTACAGGTGGCTCAAAATTTAGGGAACTACTTTGCGAAAGTCTTTTTACGCAGATCATAAAAAGGAAGAGGGGAAAAGAAAATGAAGAAAGTTTTAGCATTTGCATTATCAGCGATCGTAGGAATTACAGCATTAAGCGGCTGCTCAGGTGGAGATACAGGTGCAGGGGCGAAAGAGAAAGTAGTTCGCGTCGGTGTAACTGGAACAGATGGAGACGCTTGGGAAATTTTAAAGAAAAAAGCTGAAAAGGAAGGGATTAAAATTAAACTGGTTGAGTTCTCTGATTACACAACACCCAACAAAGCGTTAGCTGATGGAGATATTGAACTAAACTCATTCCAGCACATTGCTTTCTTAGAGCAATTTAAAAAGGAGCATAAGTTAGATATTACAGCTGTTGGTACAACGCAAATTGCACCGATGGGCTTATACTCTGAAAAATATAAGAAAGCAAATGAAATCCCAGATGGTTCGGAAATTGCTATTCCGAATGATCCAACGAACCAAGCACGTGCATTAAAACTTCTTGATGCAGCTGGATTATTAAAGCTTAAGAAAGATTTTGGTCTATTTGGGGATCCAAGCGGTATCGCTGAAAATCCAAAGAAGCTAAAAGTTACACCGGTTATCGCACAGCAAACACCTCGTGTGTTAAAAGATGTAGCGGCTTCAGTTATTAATAACGGTGTTGCTGGTCAAGCTGGATTAGACCCAGCGAAGGATCCAATTTTCTTAGAAGATCCAAATAATGAAAATGCAAAGGCCTATATTAATATTTTCGCAGCTCGTACGAAAGATAAAAATGATCCAACACTGAAAAAAGTAATTGAGTTATACCATTCAAAAGAAGTAACAGATGCAATTAAGAAAGAAACAAATGATGGTTCAATTTCAGTAGATCTTTCACTTGATGAGCTTGAAAAAATCGTAAAATAATTATTGAGTTTAACGACTAACAGTAGGAACCCCTCCGCTGTTAGCTCGTTCAACATATAATCTACTTAACAAACAAAACCCTAATTCTGTACCTTCTAATTTTGTATAACATAGAATCCAATGTTTGTTAAGTAGAGTGATGGACCAGGAGTTTTCCTGGTCTTTTTTTAATTAAAGCAGCTGGCTAATAATAAGGAAATCCAAATTATGATTGGGTAAGAGATTAAACTAAAAATGAGTGTACTTGCTAATTTCTTTTTAGGGATTAATAGTTTCTTTGATGAAAATAAGAAAAGAGAAAATAGGATAATGATAGATGCTGAGATTACTCCTGGATTATAAGAACGATAAATGAAATACAAGATAATATGCTGAACGGCGTTAAAGAAGATACAGCCCTGTATAAAAATGATCAAATAAATAGAAGATATGATGCTTAATTGATATAGAATGACTATGAGTAAGACGAAGGTTGTTAATATGGAAATTGCAATGAAAAATTGTTTGTTAGTTATAAAATGGATCGAAAATCGATTAGCGATATATTGTGGCATTTGGAAAGCTTCTTCAAGGTTATGAAAAAAGAATAGAAGGGGGATTAGCCAGATTGTATTAGTGGTGAAATGTCTTGTTGAAGATGTTTTAATCAACTTATATCAGCTCCAATAAAGGGATAGAAAGCCTATAAGAAAAGGCTTTCTACAAGGGTATRGTTATTCAATTATGATGCTTTTTAAATTAYTCTCAGGTTGCGGTTGTTCTTCAGCATAAGAGGAGAGCTCCTCTTGCAAAATATTTAGTGCGTGCTTAGCTGATTGCTGAATCGGATTCGGTAGCTCTTCTAATATACGCATACCGATTTTTATTTTTGTACGAATTACCTTTCTTAGTAATTCATCATGCATGTACTACACCTCCAAACCGAATGTTTAGTACATCATCTTCAAACTTAGCTCCTTGAATAGAAAGGTGTGTTAATGTTTTTGGTAAGGTGATATTTCGCTTCATAGAGCCGGCTCGAATAATAAGTTCATCACCTTTTTGATTTAATGAAAGTTCACTTTTGTTTGAGAAGGGAATGGACAGAACGAAAATATACTCATCGCCATCTTTTTTTACATATTGTGTGCGGCCATTAAATTTCACTTCAGTAGGAGAAGGGTCTGATTTAAATAAAGCATTTCCTACACGCTCTAACATAGGTAAACCAACAACTTCTTGTTCAAACATGGGAGCTTCGTAAATAGGAAGTGGCTGAAAACTATCTTTAATTAACGCCTTATATTTCTTTTGTGTATCTTTCCATGCCTGAAAGTAAGGGTCGGTAACAGTGTTAGGGATGACGCGGTTAATCATAATGGCATCTACGTTATAATCGTATAAGTTTAAATAAGTAAAACTACGCTGAGCTTCTTTAATGACCATTTTTTCAGGATTTACAACAACGCGAATACTCGTTACTTCTCGGTTTGATAAAATATCTCTCATTTCTCCAAGTTGTTCAAGCGTATTCGTTAATTCGTCCATAATATCATCAGTTGGAAGGGGGACACCAAGAAGTGGTTGAGCTACAGGACGAACAACTTTTAAAATCTTCCTTTTAATAGGAAAGAGTTTTTCCATCCACCAGCCGAGCATGTCTGGAAAGCTAAGCATTGCTAAAGTTTCTCCAGTCGGTGCGCAATCAATAATGATGACGTCGTAAGTGTTGTGTTTATAGTAATCGAGTACTCGAAGTAAGCTAATTAAATCTTCCATACCAGGGAACATCGTTAATTCTTCTGTTGTAATATCATCAGCTGCTTTGGAAGTGAAGAGTAGTGTAATATATTTCTGCAATTTCCCCCAGCCTTTTTCCATTTCATAAATAGTGTTAATTTCTTGTGCCCACAAGTTTTCGCGAATTTCTAGTGGCTCAGAAGATAGTTTTATGCCAAATGAATCCCCTAAACTATGAGCAGGATCTGTACTCATTACTAATGTTTTTAATC
Source organism: Bacillus sp. 05T31 (assembly GCF_056396725.1). Classification (NCBI taxonomy): domain Bacteria; kingdom Bacillati; phylum Bacillota; class Bacilli; order Caryophanales; family Bacillaceae; genus Bacillus; species Bacillus sp. 05T31. The sequence goes on along the minus strand of NZ_JBFTMA010000082.1, from coordinate 3,062 downwards.
CTTGTTTTGCACTTTGGATTGCTGTTGCTGCTGAAATGCTAGTTTTTCCAACGCCGCCTTTACCTGTATACAAAATAATTCTCATTATTCTATCCCCTTTGTTTCGAGTATCGAATATTACGAGTGTCGAAATATTTAATTGAATAAAAACCCAACTAGGGTCTTATCCCGCATTAACGGGCAGTAAGACTCCCGCCCAAAAATTCGACTGGAGCAAAGAAATTAGGTGGGAGGTCAACTGTCCGTAAATGCCCGATTGGTTCAACTAATAATCAGTGAGGGATGAGAAAAACCCCCACTGATTAAAGTTTCACTTTATTCAATCGGAATGTTTTTCATTTTAGGTGTAGAAACCTTTTCTTCTGTTTTTTGCTGTGACGTAGCAATGTGATTCATGATCTTTTGGAATATTTGTAGTAAGAATGCTTTTTCTTCTTCTGACAATGCATCTGTCACTAGGCTAAAGTAATGGGCCGCATTTTGTTTTACTTCTTGAACGAGCATTACGCCGTTTTCTGTTAAACGAATTAATACAATGCGTCGATCGCTTTCATTCCGGTAGCGTTCAATATATCCCTTTTTTACAAGGCGATTTACAACGCCCGTTGTTGTACTCATCGGTATATCAAGAAGATCAGCAATTTTTGTCATTGTAATATCCGTATTTCGCTCCATCCAAAGTAAACAAAATACTTCTGTCTTGGAAAGTGTTAAATCAAGGCTTACCCATTCTTCAGGATAGAAAAGTTTCTTGGCGTTATCTAGCAGTAAGTCTAAAAAATGTTCATATTGTAACAATTATTTCCACTCCTGTATATTTCGAGGTTCGTAATATTTGTTTTTATTTTATGTGGAATTGAAATAAATGTCAATGTTTTTAACTGTTTTTTCAGATTTGAAAGAAAAWTAYCTTCAAAATAGAAATTTTTTGTGATAGATTAATAAATAGAAAARTRATTTTACATAAAAACCCATTGTGATAAATATATTTATCTATAATAGGTGTACAGCTAACGAGGGGGAGAACGATGAGAAGACGAAATACGCAAGCGTTCACGTTTTTAGCATGGACTTCATTTGTTTGTGCGCTTTCAGGAATGCTAATTGGGATTTACACGTTAGATGAAACGCTTAGTGTAAAAGGGTACTATTTAATCGGAACATTATTTTTAACGATGTCTTGTTTTGTATTACAAAAAACAATTCGTGATAATGAGGAAGATAATGAAAGATTTCCGAAAAATAAATCGTTAGATAAAGAGTAAATTGTAAAGAAAGGCACTTGCCTTTCTTTTTTTATGTAAAAATGCCGTAAGTGCCGTGTGTTGACTTGCTTGAAGTACTGAAAATTTGGTATCATCAATAGTATTGTAGATTGAACGATATATTATGGAGGTGGCCTAGCCGTGTCAAGAATTTCCGTTGAGAATGTAAAGCACGTAGCACATTTAGCACGTCTTGCAATTACTGATCAAGAAGCAGAAAAATTTCAAAAACAACTAGATGCAATTGTTACATTTGCAGAACAGTTAAATGAATTAGATACAACTGATGTAAAACCAACAACTCATGTATTAACTATGAAAAATGTTATGCGTGAAGATGTGCCAGAAAAAGGTTTACCAGTAGAAGAAGTATTAAAAAATGCACCGGATCACAAAGATAATCAAATCCGTGTTCCAGCAGTATTAGAATAGAGGAGGGAATTTCGATGTCATTATTTGATCATTCTGTATCAGAGTTACATAAGAAGTTAAACAACAAAGAAATTTCCGTTACGGATTTAGTAGAAGAATCTTACAAACGTATTTCGGATGTTGAAGATAACGTAAAAGCTTTTCTTACATTAGATGAAGAAAATGCACGCGCGAAAGCGAAAGAATTAGATGCAAAGATTGGTGCTGAGGATAATGGTTTATTATTCGGTATGCCAATTGGTGTAAAAGATAACATTGTAACTAACGGTCTTCGTACAACTTGTGCGAGCAAAATATTAGCAAACTTCGATCCAATTTACGATGCGACAGTTGTACAAAAGCTAAAAGCTGCTGACACAGTTACAATCGGTAAATTAAATATGGACGAGTTCGCAATGGGTTCTTCAAATGAAAACTCAGGCTTCTACGCTACAAAAAATCCATGGAACTTAGATTACGTTCCAGGCGGATCTAGTGGTGGTTCTGCAGCAGCAGTAGCAGCGGGAGAAGTATTATTCTCTCTAGGTTCTGATACGGGTGGTTCTATCCGTCAGCCAGCTGCATATTGTGGCGTTGTAGGTTTAAAACCAACTTACGGACGCGTATCTCGTTACGGATTAGTAGCATTCGCATCTTCACTTGACCAAATCGGACCGATTACACGTACAGTAGAAGACAATGCATACTTATTACAAGCTATTTCAGGTATTGACCGTATGGATGCAACTTCTGCAAACGTTGAAGTAGGAAACTACTTAGCTGGTTTAACAGGTGATGTTAAAGGTTTACGTATTGCTGTACCRAAAGAATACTTAGGCGAAGGTGTTGGCGAAGAAGCTCGTGAGTCAGTRCTAGCTGCTTTAAAAGTRTTAGAAGGTATGGGCGCAACTTGGGAGGAAGTATCTCTTCCGCACTCTAAATACGCTCTAGCAACGTATTACTTATTATCTTCTTCTGAAGCATCCGCGAACCTTTCACGCTTTGATGGCGTACGTTACGGTGTTCGTTCTGATAATGTAAATAACTTATTAGATCTTTACAAAAATACACGTAGCGAAGGTTTCGGTGATGAAGTAAAACGTCGTATTATGCTTGGTACATTTGCTCTTAGCTCTGGTTACTATGATGCATATTACAAAAAAGCACAACAAGTACGTACATTAATTAAAAATGACTTTGAAAATGTATTTGCTAACTACGATGTTATTATTGGACCAACAACACCAACTCCAGCATTTAAAGTGGGCGAAAAAGTGGACGATCCAATGACAATGTATGCAAATGACATTTTAACAATTCCAGTAAACTTAGCGGGTGTTCCAGCGATTTCTGTTCCATGTGGATTCGGTGCTAACAACATGCCAC
>NZ_JBFTMA010000081.1:0-15337 GCF_056396725.1 Bacillus sp. 05T31 | reverse complement strand
GCATTTACTTTACCAATACCAGACTTTAGCAAGATTACTTCATGTCCTGCCAATAGCCCTTTCGTAAATTCACAACCTGCAACAGTTTCTGTTTCTGCTTGTTCTAATTTGTCACGTAAAATACGTACTTCTTCTTCCATTGCTCCAATTACAGCAATTTTCARTCTAATCCCTCTTTCTATTGCTTAGTTGCCTCCATTACCCAAACGAAATGATTTAATCTCGTAAACGTTACRTGGAAGCCATTGTTTTCAAAAATAGATTGCATGATCGGAATACGTGTATAGTATTCTGTTTGCAAATCGTTTGCTAACTGATGAAAACCTCTTTGTTTTGCTGTCTCAACAGTTTTATCATATGCATCTTGATCTGCAAATATCGTATCAGCAAACACTATTTTACCACCTTTGTTTAGCAATTGACTATACTTCGCAATTGCTACGTCTTTTTCATCATCTGTTAAATGATGAAATGCATAGGTGCTCACAATTGTATCAATTGAATTTGGAACTTCAAATGAAAGAAAATCACCCTCTGTAATTGAAAACTCTTTTGGTAATTTCTCTTTTGCGATAGTACGCATTTCACGTGACGGTTCTATACCGTAAACTGTGCGRCCAGCAAGTAATAATTTATTTGTTAAATTTCCAGTACCAACACCAAATTCTAATACGTTGCCAAATGACTTGTTAACTACATCCTCTAAAATGTCCTCATAATGGGCGAAAACTTCTTTATATTGTATATCTTCGCCTTGTACAAATGAGTCGTACGTATGAGCCCATTCATCAAATAAACCATTAAATTCTATGCCCATAAAAATTCCCCTTTTTCTTATCGGTTTTATCAGTATGATATTCCCTCTTTCTAAAAATGTCAATTGAAATGTACATAGTATTTCCTTCTTTTCTTTGTTACACTATAGGTGATTATCACAGGAGAGGGGGCATCTTTGTGTCATTTACCTTTGAAATGTTAGAAGATAAAGTAGAATTTTTCGAGGCTGCAAACTTGGTTTCTTTAGAAAAGAAAATTAGCGAACAAATTGATAATAATAAAGCACTTATGCTCGAAGTTCATCATATTTCTCACCAAATGATTATGGATCCTGAAAGCAAAAGACCTTATTATAGTGCGGTTGTTCATTTTAAATTAAAGAAATTACGCTAACTAAAAAAGAGAGGCTCCTAAGAGCCTCTCTTTTTTAGTTTAGAGTTTGAACGAGTACTGGTTTCCAGCCCTCATTGTCTACCCAATMAATATTTACATAATATTTTTTACCTGATTGCTTATCTTGCACGTTACCGTAAGCTTTATTCTTACCGTTATTTCCGATTCTATGAATAACCAATTGCTCTACCGGAACGTCAATTGCAGCGGAAATCGCCTGATTCATCTCATTCCAATCTGCTGTACCTTTTTKAAACGTCATCGCAGGTGTTGCACCTTGYTCTGTACCTACTGGCTTCCAAGAAGGTTTCGTATAAGCATCTGTTGCCTTTGGCTGTGTTTTTTCAGCTGATATTTTCTCATTAGTTTTTGCTTCTTCTTCAGCTTTTTTCTTTTCTTCYTCAGCCTTTAGCTTCTCTTCTTCTTCCTTCTTCTTAGCCTCTGCTTTCTCTTTCTCTTGCTCRTTCTTCTTCGTCTCTTCTTTACCTTTTGCTTTCTCAGCTTTATTTTCTTTTGTTGTTTGCTGAGCTACTTTTTTATTATCACTAGAAGACGCTTGCTCTTTTGTGTCAGGAACAAACAATTGATATGCTACAATAGCTACTGCTACTAATACAATAGCGATTGCAATATTTAAAACACCGTTTTGACGACGTTTTTGTTGTTTCTGTTGGAATCTAGATCCTCCTGCCATTCTTCAAACCTCCATGCAGTTTTTCATACTTGCTATTGTAACATTAAATCTAGAAAGGTTGAACATTTACAATAATATTTTCACGAAATGAAAACATTTCATAAATAATTGCAAGATTACTTTTCAATTTCTAATTGATGGATTGCCTCTACCATTTCTGCAAAAACTGGTGTGACTACATTTTCATTACTATCTGTTTCTATATCAACTACAACTAAAGCATATCTTGGGTTTTCATATGGAAAATAACCTGCAAACCAGCGATTCACCCGCTCTCCTTTTCCTGTTTGTGCCGTCCCAGATTTTCCAGCGACAGTTAGTGGCAACGAACGGAATGCGGTTCCCGTTCCTTTCTCCATCGTTACAACGCCTCTTAACAACTGTTGTAATTTTTTCATCGTTTCATAAGAAAGCTGTTTCCCATTTAATTTATGATTTTCAAATGTAAAAAAGTCGGTTCCATTTTTATACGCTATTTTTTTAACGACTTTCACTTCCATCTTCTCTCCACCTCTAGCAATTGTCGCCATCATATTCGCTATAGCTAGAGGTGACACACGTACATCTTTTTGTCCGACCATCGTTTGAGCAATCGCTTTTCTACTATTTTTATTTTCTTCGCTTTCCCAAATAATAGCACTCTTTTCTTCTGGCAATTGCTCAAATTCTGGTGTATGAAATACCGAACCTTTCCAACCTACCTTCTCACTTGCTCCTAAGGCCTCTAAATACGTTTCTAATACTTCCCTATCCTTTTGCATTAGTTCATCACCTAATACGGCAAACGTTCGATTACAGCTTCTAGCAACGCTTTCCTTAAAGTTTAATGACCCCATCATAACTTGCGGAAGATTTTCACCGTATAAATCCGTATTACAGTTAAATGTACGATTAAACCGCACCAAATTCTCATTAATTCCTGCTGCTGCAACTACTGTTTTAAAAACAGACCCCGGAAAATGAGGAGTTAACATTTGATTTTCAAGTGTAGMTTTATATATCCTCCTATCATTCATCTGTAAAGAAGGCCTACTTACCATTGCTACAACTTCACTATTCTTTATGTCTAGTAATACTAACCCACCTTTTTTTATTCCGTTTTCATCTATAATCTTCTCTGCTCGTCGTTGCAACGTTTTATGTATTGTTGTTTGAATAGTAACTGGATAAAATGGATTTCCTGGTGAAGTGTATTTCGCCTGCTTCCCAAAAATCGGTTCTCCTTGTCGATCCACTTGATATAGTACTTTCGCTTCTCCATCAGTCAGTAAAAATTCATCAAATGATTGTTGCAATCCAGAAATACCAATTGGCGTTTGTTTCGAAGTTTTTTTCATTTCTCCATAACGCTTTTGAAATTCCTGTTCATTCTCTCCCACATCACCAATTAAATGATCTGCCTCTCCCATTTGCTTCAGTCGAACTTCTGCTGCTACAATACCTAAAATATCTAATTGATTTACCTTCTTCATCTGCTCGAGCGTTAATTGAAATGGGGTATTCTCCCTTCGTAATATAAATGCTTGATTCTTATTTTTCATTTGCAGTCTTATCTCTTGTCTCGACACACCAATGATATGCGCAATTTTCTCTAACATGTCATTTTTTATTTGTAAAAATGGAAAAACAATTAAGACTGGATATTTCTCTTCACCAATTTCCTTACCATTTCGATCTGTAAAATGCCCTCTTCCATTATCTACTGTAAGTGATTGTGTTCGTTGCGTAACACTTTTTTCAATCAGATTGATATTTCGGTCAGTAAATGATTCCGTATCTATAATCTGTATTTGGATTAAACGACAAAGTAATAAAAAAATCACACCCATAAAACAAATTAAAACAATTATAATTCTCCGTTTCATTTTCATAAAAAACACCTCGTCTATTGTAGTTTAGACGAGGTGTTTCACCTTTTATACAAATAAAAAATCACTCGTTTTTACACGAGTGATTTTTTACGTTATTTTACAGAGATAATCTCTACTTGCATTTCTCCACCTGGTGTTTGGATTGCTACCTTCTCACCAATTTGCTTACCTAATAAGCTTTTTGCGATTGGAGAATCGTTAGAAATTCTTCCTTCAAATGGATCGGCTTCTGCGCTACCTACGATTATGTATGCTTCTTCGTCTCCACCTGGTAACTCTTTAAATGTTACTGTTTTACCTAATGTTACAACTGTAGACTCTTCACCATTGTCTTCAATGATAACCGCATTACGAATCATGTTTTCAAGTTGTGTAATACGTCCTTCTACGAATGCTTGCTCATCTTTCGCTGCATCATACTCAGAGTTCTCTGAAAGATCTCCGAAGCTACGTGCGATCTTAATACGCTCTACAACTTCTTTACGTCTTACTGTTTTTAATTGTTCAACTTCGTTCTCTAGTTTTTGCTTACCCTCTTGCGTCATAGGGTATGTTTTTTCTGTTGCCATGTTTTCCACTCCTTTTATATACCAATCCCCCGAAAAAAAGAGGAGTTCCATATGAAAACTCCTCCGCTTATATAGCGGAGGTTTCTAGCACACGTAGCACTAGTGGAGTTGTCACATACAACCCCTTATTCTCCAATTCTTCCTTATATAAAGAAGGTATGTATGGAAAGTTGATATAAATATGCCCTCACCTATTGGTAGGTGAGGTTTCATGTTTCATTGTATTCGATAAGAAGGGAAAAAATCCCTTCCTATCGTATATCTTTTACTATGCTATTACAAATTTACTTTTTGTTCAAGAATTGTTGCAATTTTTGTMACCATAATATCAATTGCAACATGRTTTTGTCCACCTTCAGGGATAATAATATCCGCGAATTTCTTAGAAGGCTCAATAAATTGATTATGCATTGGACGTACAACGTTTACGTATTGGTCGATAACTGAATCCATTGTACGACCGCGCTCTTCAATATCGCGCTGCATGCGGCGTAAAATACGAAGGTCTGCATCTGTATCAACGAACACCTTAATATCCATTAACTCACAAAGACGTGGGTCTTCTAAAATAAGAATTCCTTCTAAAATAATTACATCTTTCGGCTCAACTGGAATAATTTTTTCTGAACGCGTATGCAATGTATAGTCATATATAGGCTTTTCCACTTGCTCATATGCAAGCAACTGCTGCAAATGGTCAATTAACAAATCATTATCAAACGCTAAAGGATGATCGTAATTTGTTTTTAAACGTTCTTCCATTGGTAAATGGCTTTGATCTTTGTAATAATAATCTTGCTCCAAGATTAAAATGGAATGACCTTTAAAATGGTCAAAAATCGCTTTCGTTACACTTGTTTTTCCTGATCCTGAACCACCAGCGATTCCAATTACAACAGGCTTATTCGTCCCCATTCGACTACCACTCTTTCTTATTGAAGTATGTTTTTGCGCATCATATTATTCACATACACTGGTTGATCCACTTTGAATTTCACGATTTGCAACGGATGTCTCGCTGCATCTAATTCGTTTCCATCCTCATCCCAAATTTTCTCCACCGTTTGCGTAAAGTTTTCTATTTCTGGCCCAAAGAACTCCACTTCATGTCCTGGTTTGAAGTGATTACGTTGCTCAAGCGTTACGATGCCCGTTTCTTCATTATAATCTAACACTAAACCAGCAAAATCATACGTTGTTTTCTTACTATGATTTCCAAACATTTGCTCTTGATGTCCTGGAACCCCTTCAAAGAATGCAGGAGCTGTATCACGATTTGCACATTTATCAAGTTCATCTAACCATTCTTGTTTAAACTCAAAGTTATCCGGATCCGCACAATACGCATCAATTACTTTACGATATACAGTTGCTACAGTCGCTACGTAATGGATAGATTTCATACGTCCTTCAACTTTTAAGCTATCAATTCCAATTTCAATCATTTTCGGAATTGATAAGATTAAATTTAAATCTTTTGGGCTCATCGCAAAGTGAGCATCTTCTTCTTGGAATAGAGGAAGCTCTTTTGCATCTTTATGTTGTGATACCGTTTGAACTAAATCATAATCCCAGCGGCAAGATTGACAACAACCACCACGGTTAGAGTCACGCGCTGTCATATGGTTACTTAATGTACATCTCCCTGAATACGCGATACACATTGCACCATGGACGAATGCTTCAATTTCAACATCAACTTTTTCTTTAATTTCTTTCATTTCTTCATAGCTTGCTTCACGAGCTAATACAAGACGATGTAAACCTTCTTCTTTCCAATACTGTGCTGCTTTCCAGTTGGATAGTGATTGTTGTGTACTTAAATGCACCTCAACAGAAGGCGCCACACGTTTACATGTCTCAATAATAAGCGGATCAGCAACGATAATTCCCGTTACGCCAGCTTTTTCAATCCCTTTTAAATATTCCTCTAGCCCATCCATATTTTCATTATGTGCAAAAATATTTGTTGTTACGTATATTTTTGCTCCATATTTCTTTGCAAATTCAACGCCTTCTGCCATGTCTTCCAGCGTAAAGTTACCTGCATTAGAACGAAGACCAAATTCTTGTCCACCTAAATATACAGCATCTGCCCCATAATGGATAGCTACTTTTAATTTTTCTAAGTTACCCGCAGGGATTAACAGTTCAGGTTTTTTCACAATAACGCGTTTGCCATCGATCACTCGTGAAATTTCTTGTACAGTCATTTCCTACACCCTCCTCGTTTAGTAAACCGTTTCTTTAAAGAAGAATCCTGTATCTAACGGACGATTTACCGGTTGTATTTCTTCTATCTCTTTAAATAAATCATCTTTCACGTCATAATACGCATCACGATCTTCTACACATAAATCAATCGCCTTACGATATTTCTTCGTTACCTCAATAATGTACTCAGAACTTTTTAGGACACCATCAATTTTTAAGCTATCGACTTCAGCATCGATTAGTTCCTCTAACTCATCGATGAAACAAATATCATTCGGACTCATAATGTGAGTACCATTTTCATCTTCATAAATTGGATATTTGTTATTACGTTCCGGGTCGTATAAGAACATATTCTCTTCATACTTTTTCTTTTCGATGTCGAGATTACGCCCTTGATACTCAAAGTAGTTTCCTACTAGTGAACGCTTCGATTGGAACATGCAAGTCATACCGTGAATTTGTACTTCAAGTTCCACTTCAGCATTTTCTTTTAATTCAGCAATTTCATCTAAGCTAAGCTCACGAGCTAATACAGCGCGTTTCGCTCCTCTTTGTCCCCAATAGTTACAAGTAAACCAGTTTGTTGCTGTCGTTTCTGTATTCCAGTGAAGTTGCATATTTGGTGCAACTTCACGAACAGCCATTAATACCGCTGGATCTCCGAAAACAATCGCATCTACATTTACCTCATTTAAAAAGGCAACATAGTCCGTTAATTCTTCTACTTTATCATTGTGGAACATCGCATTCATTGCAACGTATACTTTCACACCATTTTCATGTGCAATGTTTACAGCTTGTTTCACATCTTCACGTGAAAACTCTCCTGCCAAACGTAAACCAAACTTTTGTTCACCAACCATTACTGCATCTGCCCCTGCTTTCGCAAGAGGTTCAATATCCGCCACCGCTCTAGGCGTTACTAACAATTCAGGTTTCTTCATACTTTTGTCACCCTCTCTTTTTACTTACAGCCACTCCATCGCCAATTGGGAAAATCGTTGTATCATATCCTTCATGATTCATAAGCCATTCATTGTACGTCTTAATACGACGAATCAAACCACGGGTACGTCTATTTTCAATTTTCTCTTTTGTCGTCACAAGACCATGGTACATAACGTTATCTGAAATAATAACGCCACCAGGATTTAATAACGGTTCGTATAAGTCAAAAAAGCGACGATACTGCCCTTTCGCTGCATCAATAAAAATAACATCAAATGTTCCATGTTCTTTCACTTGTTCGCCCGTTTCTAAAGCATCACCGTAAATAACAGAAATACGGTCTGTTACCGAGGAACATTCTATATATTCAAGTGCCTTTTCATATCGTTCACGATTGCGCTCTACTGTCACAATGCGAGAGTTCGGAATAGCTTGCATCATACGAATACTAGAATAACCGATTGCTGTTCCAAGTTCTAAAATACTTTCCGGTCCAATTAAACGTAAAAATTGCAGCATAAATTCCATTCCAAGTCGATCCATAATCGGCACATGGTTTTCAGTTGCATACTCTTCCATTTCAAGAATTAATTTATCTTTTGGATCAATAAATGATAATAGGTACTCGTTAACTGCATCCTCCATAATTGGTCCTCCTTATTTACATGGAGAAGTGCCTCTATGACGCGTCAACCTTTGTCTTTTCACACATAGAATGCAATAAAAATACAAGCCAGTTTCACCCTTAGCTTGTACGTCCCGTTTTGATATTAAAAACGATTCTTCTGCCAGTTTTTAACCCGATATATTTTACCACAAAAAAGAGGGATATGCGACCCTTTTCGCTATCCCTCCCCATTTCACTGTTTTTTCGTAATGTATTTTTGCTTTAATGCATTATGTTCTTCTAATGTTTTCGCATAATACACTTCACCACTTGGTGCAGCTAAGAAATAATAATAATCTGTTTGCGCAGGATCTAACGCTGCTTCCACTGAATGTTTACCAGAGTTTGCAATCGGTCCAACCGGCAACCCTTTCACAACATACGTATTGTACGGTGAGTTTAYTTTCAAGTCTTCGTATAATACACGTTGTTTATGCTTTCCAAGCGCGTATAATACCGTCGGATCCGTTTGAAGCGGCATGCCTTTCGCTAAACGATTATAGAAAACACTAGAGATTTTTTGGCGATCAGTAAAGCCAGTAGCCTCTTCTTCAATAAGTGAAGACAACGTGAGAAGTTGATGAACATCCCAGTTCTTCGCTTTCATTTTCGCCTCATTTTGAACAATAATTGCATTTGTTTTCTCAAGCATCGGGATTACAATTTCTTCTAATTTCGTATCCTTTTTATAGAAAGAATACGTTGCTGGATATAAGTATCCTTCTAATGGATATTTAATGTTGCTATCAAAAATTTTATCTGTTAATAGCTTCGGATACTTTTGCTGCATTTTTTGAATAAATGCTTTATCGTTTAATTGACGCACAACATCATCTTTATTCCACTTTAATTCTGCCGCAATCACTTCAGCAATTTCAGTTACTTGCGCCCCTTCTTTAATTGTCACTTTATAAAGAGCCGGACGATGTACGTTGCCAGATGACATTTGTTCAATGACATCGTTGGCACTCATCGAAGGATTTAATAAATATGTACCTGCTTGTAAGCTTTTCGACTTAAATTTCGTATAAAAACTAAAAACTGTACTGCTTTTCACAGCACCTTTTTCTTCTAAAATCTCACCGATTTTACTTGTAGATGACCCCTTTGGAATCTCTACCTCAATCTCTTTTTTATTTCCACTATCAACTGGCCCTAATGCAGATGAAATATACGCATAGACTGATCCACAAACTAAAAGCAGTGCGATAATCGAAATTAAAAAAATGCGTCTACGCTTCTTCTTCACTTGATTCTCTACCAAAATTCTTCCTCCTTATTCAATTGTAGACCGTATACACTTCCTCTATACAATGCCCTACAAACATAAAGCAAAACCAATCATTTCTAAATAATCGGTGACAGCTACTTATTTAAAGCCTTTTTTCATACAACCCGTCTTATTATACTATAAACAATTAAGTAGTTTCGACAAAAAATCTGTCATTTTGCATATGAATACAAAAAAGGCGAACTGTGTACACAGTTCGCCTTTTTATCCATTACTATTCTTCTTCTTGCTCATCAGCAAGAGTGTTAAACATTTCTTGTACCATTTCCCACTCTTCTTCAGATTCAATTGAAAGTAATGTTCCGCCCTCTTCTTCACTTTGCTCRTATGCCATTGCATCGAAGATTTGGTCTCCATCTTCGTCTACTTCACCGATTGGAGAGAAGACTACGTAAGATTTTTTGCCGAATTTTTCAGCATCAAAAGTGAAAATAATTTCACATAAATGTTCGTTTCCTTTTTCGTCTACAATTGTAATTTGATTTTCTTCCATTTTGGTCACCTCTTATTTACTATCTAAAAATCCTTGTAAGATCACGACTGCAGCCATCTTATCGATTACCTGTTTTCGCTTCTTACGGCTCACATCAGCTGAAATGAGCAGACGTTCCGCTGCCATCGTCGACAAACGCTCGTCCCACATTACAACTTCTAATTGTAACAGATTTCGCAGGTTTTCTGCAAATTGCTGGCACGCTTCACCACGAGGGCCGATTGTACCATTCATATTTTTAGGTAAACCTACTACTATTTTGTCCACATTGTACTGTTTTACCAACTCAGAAATACGGTCAAAACCAAAGTGGCCTCGTTCTTCGTTAATCCTGATTGTTTCCAGCCCTTGTGCTGTCCAGCCCATTTCATCGCTCATTGCAACACCGACTGTTTTAGTACCAACATCTAAACCTAATATCCGCATAAACTACTCCTCACGATGATGTTTCAAGTAAGACTTCACAAGCTCTTCAATTATCTCATCACGTTCAAGCTTGCGAACGATGCTTCGTGCATCTTTATGGCGAGGTATGTATGCTGGATCTCCACTTAATAAATAACCGACGATTTGGTTAATCGGATTATAACCTTTTTCTTGAAGTGCATCATACACAGTTAAAAGTACATCATTTACATGGACACTCTGTTTTTCATCTTGAATGCTAAACTTCATTGTCTTATCAAAACCGTCCATTTCAAGCACCTCACTTGTAAGTAGTAAGTATAGGGAGAAGAACTTCTCCTCTCCCTACCGGCCACCACCGCCGCCTCCACAACGAGAAGCTACTTCTTTCACAAGTTTACCCGCATGGTAACCTTGACTAATTAAATCTTTCGTTACGCCAGCTAAAATRTTTACCTTATCGTCATTTACAGACGCTAATACAACAACTGCAGACTYTAATTTATTTTTAAGGTCATCCATCATTGTACGTAAGTTGTTCATATCTGCAACATTTACTTTTGCCGCTAATACGTTCACGCCATCAACTGTCATTACTGAATCAGTTAAGTTTCCAGCTTCGATATTGCTTAATTTCGCAGCAAGAGATTCGTTTTCTTTTTGAAGTTGTTTTACTTCAGYAAATAAACCATCAACTCTTGTTAAAATATCTTTTGGATTTGTTTTCATTTTTCCTGCTGCTTCTTTTAATAAACCTACTTGATCGTTCATTAATTCGTATGCAGACTTACCAGTTACCGCCTCAATACGACGAGTTCCTGCACCGATACCAGACTCAGCAACGATTTTGAAAATACCRATAGAAGCTGTGTTATCAACGTGACAACCACCGCAAAGCTCTAAGCTGTAATCGCCTACTTGYACAACGCGTACAACATCRCCGTATTTTTCACCGAATAATGCCATTGCGCCCATTTCTTTCGCTTCTTCGATTGCTTTTTGAGAAATCGCAACATCAATACTTTCCCAAATTTTTTCGTTTACGATACGCTCAATTTTTTCTAATTCATCAGCTTGTACTTGACCGAAGTGAGAGAAGTCAAAACGTAAACGTTCAGATGTTACAAGAGAACCCGCTTGGTTAACATGTGTTCCAAGTATATCTTTTAATGCTTGGTGCAGTAAGTGAGTTGCTGTATGGTTTTTCACAACGCTACTACGGTTTTTCGTATCGATAAGAGCTTTTACAGCCGCTTCTTTCGTTAATGTACCTTCTTCCACAACTACTTTGTGTAAGTTTTGACCATTTGGTGCTTTTTGTACGTCTTTTACAACAACTTTCACGCCGTCAGCAAGAAGGTAACCACGGTCTGCAATTTGCCCACCGCTCTCAGCGTAGAATGGCGTTACATCAAGCATTAATTGTCCTTCTTCACCTGCTTGTAAGCTATCTGTATACTCACCATTTTTCACAAGGGCAACGACGTTACTTTCTGTTGCAACTGTACCGTAACCAACGAATTCGCTCGCTACTTTAACTTCACCAAGTACACCGCCTTGAACTTGCATAGAATCAACGTCTTGACGAGCAGCACGTGCACGCTCACGTTGTTTCTCCATTTCATTTTCAAAGCCCGCTTGATCAACTGTCATACCAGCTTCTTCTGCATATTCTTCTGTTAATTCAATTGGGAAACCGTACGTGTCGTATAGGCGGAACGCATCTACGCCAGAAATAACAGTTGTTTTTTCTTCTTTCGCTTTTGCAATTACTTCAGCTAAAATTGATTCACCATCATGAAGTGTTTCATGGAAACGCTCTTCTTCATTCTTCACAACTTTTGCGATGAAATCTTTCTTTTCAAGTACTTCTGGATAGAAGTCTTTCATTACTTCTCCAACAACCGGTACTAATTCAAACATGAACGGACGGTTGATGTTTAATTTCTTAGAATAACGAACAGCACGGCGTAATAAACGACGTAATACATAACCACGGCCTTCGTTAGATGGAAGAGCACCATCACCAACAGCGAATGTTACTGTACGGATATGGTCAGCAATTACTTTAAACGCCATATCTTTTTCTAAATCGCCATTACGATATTTCTCACCAGAAATTGATTCTGTTGCACCAATCATCGGCATGAATAGGTCTGTATCAAAGTTCGTAGGTACATCTTGAACGATAGATGTCATACGCTCTAGACCCATTCCTGTATCGATGTTTTTCTTAGGAAGTGGCGTATATGAACCGTCTGGATTATGGTTAAATTGAGAGAATACAAGGTTCCATACTTCTAAGTAACGCTCGTTTTCTCCGCCCGGATATAATTCTGGGTCACTAAAGTCATTACCGTAAGATTCACCGCGGTCATAGAAAATTTCTGTATTCGGTCCACTTGGTCCTTCACCGATATCCCAGAAGTTTTCTTCTAAACGGATGATGCGTTCTTTTGGAACACCCATTTTCTCATTCCAAATTGTGAATGCTTCTTCATCTTCCGGATGAATTGTAACAGATAGTAATTCTTTATCGAATCCGATCCATTTGTCGCTCGTTAGAAATTCCCAAGCCCAAGTAATTGCTTCTTCTTTGAAGTAATCACCGATTGAGAAGTTCCCTAACATTTCAAAGAATGTATGGTGACGAGCCGTTTTCCCAACGTTTTCAATATCATTTGTACGAATTGATTTTTGTGCATTTGTAATACGTGGATTTTGTGGGATTACACGACCATCAAAATATTTCTTTAATGTCGCTACACCACTATTAATCCATAACAGAGATGGATCTTCATGAGGAACTAGTGATGCACTTGGTTCTACTGCATGTCCTTTTTCTTGGAAAAAGTCTAAAAACATTTGACGAATTTGTGCGCCTGTTAGTTGTTTCATTGTATTTTCCTCCTTAAATATAAAAAACTCCCGCCCCTAATAAAAGGGACGAGAGTTAACTCGCGATACCACCCTAATTATGAATTGATTATTATAACAATCAATTCATCACCTCATGGTGCCGTAACGTGGCAAGACGGCAGTGATTAGCTGCTCTCAGGATTAGCTTTCTGTTACCCTTCATTTAAAGCTCCTTTCAGCCAGTGGAAGCTTCTCTCTACAAATGGACTGTAACGTACTTGTTCCGTCATTGATTTAATGTATTATATGACTAAATATAATAGAATTCTCTTAAGTTTGTCAATGTAGATAATCATTTATATTGTATCAATTGCTTATTAATCATAGTTATTCTACTATTCATTCTTAACAGCCTTTAAATATATTATGCATTTATTACTAAATAGGAATCTCCTCTCAAAAAATACTTTATACAAATTTCTAAATATTACATTATTTGTTATAATTAAATTATTAACAATAAAGGAGCGATTACAATGACAACCTTATTGAATCAAGCTAAAGAAATGTTAACAACTGATGAAAAAATCCTTTTTTATGCAGCATGCTCATTAAATATATTTATATATCGTTCCGTCGCAAGACCAGGACTGTTAATTTTAACGAACAAACGGCTCTTCTTTTATGGACCAGATGTAAGTAAGAACCCAATATTTGAAGAGTACTCTTTTGCAAACATTTCTAATCTAAAAGAGCAAAAGCGTCTTTTCAGCAATCAAATTATATTTATGTACGATAATGAATGGAAAAAAATAAAACATATTCAAACAAATGATGTAAGCTCTCTCGTTCAACAAATACACGAGCAACTCTCTAAATAATGATAGCCCTCTACTTTTATAAGTAGAGGGCTATCATATTACACATCTTCTYTTTTCCAAAGAGGCCTCACATGAACGAYCACTGTMCGAATRACMGCTAAAATWGGAACCGATATTAGYAATCCTACAATCCCGGCTATCTCTCCTCCAACTAGTAATGCRAGCATAATAATAACGGGATGCATACGAAGCGACTTACCAACGATGTAAGGCGATAAAATGTTACTTTCCAAAAATTGCAAAATAGCAATCGTAATCCCCGCCTTAATGAGTAAACTCGTTGATACCGTTGCTGCAATCATCAACGTCGGAATCGCCCCTAAAATAGGACCAAAGTACGGGATTATATCCGTTACCCCAATAATAATACCGAGTAATAACGGATATTTCATACCGATAAACCAAAAAGAAAGAACAGATACTCCCCCTAATACTAAGCAAACAAATAACTGTCCTCGAATATAACTTCCGAGTGACTTATCAATTTCTTTCGCAAGCATTTGACCCGTACTACGCCACTTACTCGGAACTAGTTTCCAAAAAATATGATAAAACTCACCGTAATCTTTTAATATGTAAAATACAATGAACGGAATTAAGAAAATAATAAGCAATGAATCCAGCACACCACGTGCTGTGCTCATAACTTTATTTAAAAGCGTTTGTATCTTCATTTCTACACCAACGAAAATTTGCTTTACCTTTTCATGAATAAATGATGGGAAATTCGCTGTTTGTTCTGTAACTCCATCCATCCAAGAATCGTACATTTTTGTAAACTGCGGAAATTGTTCATTAATTTCTTGTAACTGTTTAATAACAACTGGCGTTCCTTTATAAATTCCATAGCCAATTCCGCCAAAGAAAAGAATATAAATGAGCAAAATAGCAAGTGTGCGTGGCATTCCTTCCTTATGGATTTTTTCAATTAAAGGGTGTAATAAATAAGCAATAAAACAAGCAATAAAGAACGGTGTGATCGCCACTTTAAATACAAAAATAATTGGTGCCCATAGTGGCTTGATTTTTAAAAAGACGAGCAAACAAAGAAAAACGAGTAACAATAATCCTAAACGATATATCCAAATGATTTTAAGATTCTTCACACGAAAAACCTCCTCCACCTTTATTTTGAAAATAAATAGGTTAGGTTATGTGCAAAAGTTTTAAAATCTTTTTATACAGACCATACTGTTTTTTAAAGACGTACATATATTTAACATAATAAGGACAACCACCCCTGAAAATACAAAATGTCAAAATATAATCAGG
>NZ_JBFTMA010000080.1:0-19834 GCF_056396725.1 Bacillus sp. 05T31 | reverse complement strand
AAATAGCAGAGTAGTATAATAAACCCCCACCTTATTAAAAATATAGGGCGGGGGTTTATTTCGTTTTTATACATGAGAATGATTTTCATGTATAATAATGTAAGATTGGAGGAGTTTCACTATGAGTTCATGGCTATTATTCGCACTATTATCAGCAATTGCTGCTGCCCTCGTATCTATTTTCGGAAAGATTGGCTTAGATGGAATCGATGCCAACGTCGCAACAACGGTTCGCTCTATTATTATGGCATTATTTATGGTAGGAGTTATTATTATACAAGGTAAATTTCAAAATATCGGTGATGTCCTCCTAAATAAAAAAGCACTGCTATTTATCACATTAAGTGGAATCGCTGGTGCTTCGTCATGGCTATTTTATTTTCTTGCRTTAAAAACAGGAAAAGTTTCACAAGTAGCACCTATCGATAAATTAAGTGTAGTATTTTCCATTATTCTCGCGATGATTATATTAGGTGAAAAGTTAAACTTTATGACTGGTATTGGTGTAGTCTTTATTACAGCTGGTGTATTATTTATTGCTTTCAGCTAAAAAAACCGCTATTATTAGCGGTTTTTTCTTTTCCTTATGTAAATCCACACAATCAATATTACAATTGCCGAAACTAATAAAATCCATATTCCATAATGATGTAAACTATATTCAACAAAGCGCCACTTCTCTCCCAGTTTCCAACCTAAGCCAATAAAAACACTTATCCAAATTAGTGCACCACCGTAAGCATACAAACAAAATCGCCACAATGTTAAATTTGAAACTCCAGCAAAATATGCTGTTAAATGACGTACTCCCGGTATAAAGTAGCCAATCATTAAAAGAAATGGACCGTATTTTTCAAATAAAATATGTGTTTTTTCAATATGATGTTCCTTAATTCTAACTTTCGGACCATATTTTTTTAAAACAGGGAGCCCAAGTTTTAAACCTAATATGTAACTTAATGTAATGCCAAGCATTGCACCTGCCATTCCACTTAAAAAAGCAGCTGTTCCTGACATAACTCCTTTTGAAATGTTATATCCAATAAAAGTCAATAAAAACTCATCCGGTATAGGTAATCCAACAATCCCGCCAGCTAAAGCTATAATAATTCCAAAATATCCATAATGTGCGATTAACTCGCCAATATGTTGTTCCATTCGGAAGACACATCCTATACACGATCGTTATCCCATATTGTGCCCATTCTATCTTTAAGACAAACATGGTATACATATTCACTATACATTGTTTTTATAATGAACTCTACTTCTATTACATTCCTTAAATAGAGATTTAATCGGTGGTTTTTTATCCATCCCTACTGATTATTAGCCTGAACCAATCGGGATTTTACGGGCAGCAGGTCTCCCACTTAACTTCCTTGCATTCGCTCAATTTTGGAGTAGGAGTCCTACTGCCTATAAATAGCGAGATAAAAAAATAAAAATTCATAGGCTTATTTTTTTGTTACAATAAAGGGAAGTTACTTTTTGCAACGGTTTAACTCTCAAGAAAAATGATATATCTAGCAAAAACATAGTTTGGTCTATATAATGCAACTTCTACCTATTAGAGTAACATGCACCCTTTTACATACAACATCATTTTTCTAAATTATACAGGGGGAACGAACATGACCATTGAAAAACAATTTATCCAAAAGATTTACTATAAAACATTTTTAACAGAAGACTCTTCCATTCCGGTAGCGGAAGTACTCGGTGAAGCATATATAAATGAATCAAAAAATGAATTCTCCAAYATATCTAATATTCGCTTTGCACAAGGTGAAGTTTATTTTCAAACTAACGACTTTGAAGCCGCTATATTCAAATGGGAGAAAGTAAATAATGAACTTGCTCTCTGGGCTATGAAGAATATTGCAGATGCTTATTTCGAATTAGATTTCTTGCCAAAAGCAGRAGAAATTTATACATCTATCCAAACAGAAGATACAACTCTTACAATGGAAGTTTCCCTACAACTTCTTTCCCTTTATATAGAGCAAAATCGTTTAGGACTAGCATTTAAGACGATTAGCGAGGCTGTTGCATTTCAACCAGACTATCCAAATATTACTGCAATCGCTCGATCGTTCTATGAAAAACAAGAAGATTGGAATAATGCTATTGAACTCGCTGTTCAAGAAGGAATTCGAACAAAATCATTACACTGGTTCGATACTTTAATCAATTATGTGAACAGAGGCTTTACTAAAAAAATTAAACCTGAGTATTTCTATGAATCTTTAAAAGCCTTATATACAATTGATCAAGTTCAATTTAAAGAGCTTGTTATCTCACTTTGGAACAGCTATGAAAATGAATCATTCCATCTCCCTTGGATTCAAACAATAAATCACCTATTCTTACATGTTGAAGTAGATGCTCATGACGATTGGAATGAAATTTCTACTCGCTATCAAGAGACGTACTTCGAATTGATTACTGGACAACATTTCATGCACGAATTACAAGGACTTGTACCAGATTTATTAACAAATTGGTTTAGTTTAATGAGAGCGGAAGATTCTTTACTTGTCTCCGCAGCAGTATTAGCATGGAATGAAGTTTCACCGACAACTCTAGAATCATTACTCGTAAAAAGCGCAGGTGCCTTACTTTCAAATACATCAGCTCATGCAAATGTTGATATGGCAGACGTATCAGCATTATTTGAAACGATTGCTGTATGGGCTGAGAAGAATGATGTAGATTTAGGTCATCAATTCACACTACTTGTTCGTGAGTTATACGATTTAACTGTTACACAACTTCTAGTAGCAGGAGCTAGCGATTATGATAAATCAGCCTTTATTAACTCTATACTAGGAGAAAATATATTAAATGAGGCTATAACAACTTCAATTACATTTAAAGATGATAGTCAAACTGAAATAACTGAGCTTACAGAACTAGATATACGAAATATACCAAACTTTGACGAACTTCATAACATACTAGCGGTACCTTCTCAGTCAAAACTAGAAAGAAAATGTATTGAAGTTAAATTACCAAGTAGATTTTTACGAAAAAATAAGTTTTCATTCCTTGTCACACCTACTGTGCATGGACAACTTGACAAAAAYAGCTCTCACTTTGAATACTTACAGGCAGCAGATAGTCTCATCTATGTCCTAAATTCAGCTTCACCATTACATGATGAAGAGCTCGATACATTATTATATATTCGTGAGCAAGTACCAAATTTACAAATTAAATTCGTCTTACAAACAATTGATACGAATACTAGTGAAAATATCACGAACAGCATTAAAAAGAAAATACTCGTACATTTCCCAGAAGCACACTTTTTCCCTTACTCTCCTTCACAAGAGAGTAGTGAACAGCTAGGTAACGTAACAGACTCTATTCTTTCTAACCTTACTAAGCGTAACGTGGAAAAAGAACGCATTGAAAAATTATTATGGTTTATCCAAAAAACAATTGCATACCTTGTAAATGAACGTGTGGAATTAGAAAATACGTTAGTGAAATCCGTTCGCTGGAATAAACATATTTTAGTAAAACTTGATGGTTTTATTAATAATCTTACTGCCATTCAAAAAGATAAAATTCGTTCTATTACAGAATCTTATCTCTTAACGAAAGAAGAGATTACGCAGGATATACATTCTCAAATTCCTGAATTGTTGCAGAGTTGCTCTGACCTCGTTCAAGAAGATAGTGATTTCAAACTGGTCCATGAAGAACTCAATGTAGCAATGAATGAAAGAATTCAAAAACATGTACAGCAAGTGCTTCTTCCTAAATTTACTGGGTCTATTCAAGAATGGATTGAAACTGCTCATAATGAATTCATTCAAGCTCAAGCTTATTTAGATGAAATGAGCGATACCTTTAATAAGCTCTATGAGGAAGAGCGTATTAAACTTCCTTGTGATTTCAAATTACTAGATGACTGGGATAGAGATGTTGCAAGAATGACGAATAGAATTACAGTAGCTAACATCAATATTTTATTACGCTTTACACCGACACAATTTTTCTTAAAGAGTGCAGGGAAATTATTCGGTAATATGCAAAAAAATCAATCTATGCTATCAAATAAATATAAACAATATATTGAAACAGAAGATTATACAGAAGTTGCTCAGATGATTTCAAAACAATTCTTCCTTCAATTTGAAGTATTTGAAGGTGCGCTAGAACGGGATATCATGATGTTCTTTAAAGACCCTCTTAGCATATTGAAACAAACCGTAGAAGCGGCCCAACTTGAAATACAAGAAGATGAGCAAACATTAACAAAGCTAAGAACAAACCCAGAAACTTATCATGATCCTTTAACACTCTTTAAATTGCAATTGTTACAACGAAAATTCATGTTAAATATCGATCAAAACAATGAAAATATTGCTTCACAAGAAACAATAAAGTGAAACTTTAATCAGTGGGGGTTTTTGTTCATCCCCCACTGATTATTAGCCCGCACCAATCGGGCGTTTACGGGCAGTTGATCTCCCACCTAGCTTCTTTGCTCCACCTGAATTTTGAGGTGGGAGTTTTACTGCCCACAAATAGCGGGATAAATAAAACACCAACTGTTTAAATAAGAAAAACCAAGCAACTAATTCGCTTGGTTTTTCTTATTTTTAATCTACAATTTTCACATGTTCAAATGGATAATATATCGCCATGAACTTTCCTAATACTTCTGTTCTATCAATGAGCCCTAAGCCGTTCCTACTTCTTTTTATTTTTATTATAAGTACTCCGGCTGGTTAATTTCCACAAAATTCTGAATTATAACATTAGAATATTACAAATATAAAAATAATAATCCCTATAAATTCACTATTTTTATATACTATGTTTTCCATCTATCAAACAGGACTTTTCCTATGAAATTTATGCTTAGAAAGTATAAGATACTGCACAAATTAAACAAACAAATATAATAGCATAGCAATAAAAAAGATACTCTCAAAATAGTYTATCAACTATTTTTGAGAGTATCTTTTTATAATCCTRCATATACAATACACATCTGCGCTGCGACATATGTAAACCAAATCCAAAGCGGTTCATACTTCAGTTTGCGCCCTCCGATATCTGTCACGCCGATAATAAAATCAGAAATCACAAACAGTAAACCACCAAGTGCTGGTATCCACCATATTCCTATATTCTCGTAATATAAGGCGAATGCAAAACATGYCATTCCTCCAACCCACAAACCGTAAATTAGAGCGCCTATTGTAAAAAGTTTGTCTTGTTTTTCATTTCGAATAAAGAAAAACCACCCTATAATTAGAAAGAGTCCGTATACGAATAAACCGATCCAAAAACCATTCCATGAAATACCTGTTTGTAAAAATGCTTTCACATAGAAACAATGTGCAAGAGCGAAAGTAACCATTCCTCCAATTAATCGATGACCAATTGGAATTAATCCTGCCATAAATAAATCCCCTACAGTTGATAAAGTCATACCGAGTGCAACCCACGTACTGTACTCAGCCGATGGATCTTGTAACCATATCCAAATTGCACTTCCTGTTAAAGAAAAACTAAGAATAAGACGAACTGCTAAAGGTAACGGCATATTATTTCTCGTTCTCTTCGTCTGTCCTATTGCATAAATTGCTCCCATTAAAAAAAGAATAATTTGCCCGACTAACACAATGTAAAGTACATTCATAATATGTTCTCCTCAATAAATGCTTTATTCTATCTTTTTTCGTTACATATATCACGTTCTCCTTTTTCTATGTAAAAAAAGAAGAACAATACTGTTCTTCCATTTTAATCGTTTTTCTGTTCTCTATGCTACTTGTTTTTCTTGCTCAACTTTCTTTTTAACCGGGTTACGATTTACTACAATAATTCCCGCTGCGACACATGCTAAACCAAATAGTACAAAGGAATGGATTGCTTCCCCTAAAATTAGACTTGATAGTAGTACACCAAACACTGGTATAAAGAACATATACATCGAGACTTTCCCTACTTTGTTATACTTCATAATTGTATTCCATATACAGAATCCGGCTGCTGATAAGAACGATAAATATATGAGCATAAGTATTGCATGTAGATTAAATGTGAATGGCATCATTCCAACTTGAAATGCACCTATACATAGCAACCCAATTGATCCGAAAATCATCTGATATGCTGTCATATACCCAATATCTAATGTTTTACTACCTTCTTTCGCTAATATGTTTCCATACGAATACATCATGGCTGCCCCAAGAAGTAATAAGCTACCTATTCCAAAATGAAATGATAAACTTCCATCACTCGGTACATTCACTAAAATCACACCGCAAAAACCGATAGCTACTCCAATTACTTTTCGCCTATTTAGAGCATCATCTTTATATAAAAAGTGTGCGAGTAAAATTTGAAAGAATGATGATGTTCCTGAAATAATCGCTCCTTCAATTCCTGAGCTGTAACTCATTCCAATATAAAAACATATATATTGAAGAAAAGTTTGAAACAAGCCAATTTGAACTAACTGCTTTCCTGTTCCTTTTTTGAACTTCATATCTTTTCCTAACGCTTTAAAAAATAATAAGAGCATTACACCAGATAAGAAAAAGCGATAGCCAGCAAATAATATTTGTTCCCCGACTTCTTGTGGCTGAATTCCAAGTTCAGCATAGCTTAATTTAATAAAGGGAAATGCGCTTCCCCATAAAAATGTTGCTACTATTGCAGCAATAAACACGCCAATCGGATGGGTAAAAAATTTCTCTGTCTTCAACTTGATGTCTTCCTTTCCGACCTTTTTATGAACAATATTCATATATACCAAAGGAAATGCGAAAACACAAGTTTTCAGTTTATCCCGCTATTCGCCGGGCAGTAAAAGCCCGATTGGCGAGGGCTAATAATCAGCGTGGGATGAACAAAACCCCCACTAATTAAAGTTTCACTTTATACTAAAACAAAAACATATCATCTAAGAAAAACATATGCTATACTATAGAATAATTACAACATAATAACTATTAAAATCAGATTCAACAGAAATGCTGCTATCCATTATGGATGGCAGCTTTCGTCGTTTTATAGGGGTTTCGATTTTGATTCTTTTTCTCAATAAGAATTCGGAAGGAGCGAGTATTAATGAACGCAGAAGTAAAAACATTACAAGCACAAAAAGATATTTCTAATCCCTCTTTATGGGATACATTAAAGAAACATTATGAACTTATATTTGCAATCGCATCTGGTATTTTTATTTTAGCTGGTTGGTTATTCACAAAAAATAATGCAATAAGTGCAGGTATTACTTTATATATCCTTGCTTATGTAATTGGAGGATTTGCAAAAGCGAAAGAAGGTATTGAAGACACAATTGAAGAGAAAGAGCTAAATGTTGAAATGCTCATGATTTTTGCAGCTATCGGTGCCGCAGTTATTGGTTACTGGGCAGAGGGTGCTATTTTAATCTTCATCTTTGCATTAAGCGGAGCAATGGAATCTTATACATTAAGTAAAAGCCAAAAAGAAATTTCAGCGCTTCTTGATCTACAACCTGAAGAAGCATTACGTATTTCAAACGGAATTGAGGAACGTGTTCCAGTTGAAAAATTACAAATTAACGATATTATTTTAATTAAGCCAGGTGAGCGTGTTCCTGCTGATGGCACAATTCATACTGGTGAAACAAATATTGATGAAGCTGCTATTACAGGAGAACCCATTCCGAATGAGAAAAAATTCGGCGATGAAGTATTTGCCGGCACTGTAAATTTACGTGGTGCTATTGAAGTTAAAATTACGAAGCCGAGCGATCAAACATTATTCCAAAAGATTATTCGTCTCGTTCAAAGTGCACAAAGCGAAAAATCACCATCACAACTATTCATCGAAAAATTTGAAGGAACATACGTAAAAGGTGTACTACTTGTTGTTGCGCTTATGATGTTTGTTCCTCATTTCTTACTTGATTGGAGTTGGAATGAAACGTTTTATCGCGCGATGATTTTACTTGTAGTCGCTTCTCCTTGTGCGCTAGTTGCAGCCATTACACCGGCAACTTTATCAGCAATTTCAAACGGAGCGAGAAACGGTATTCTCTTTAAAGGTGGTATTCATTTAGAACGTCTAGCTTCAGTAAAGGCGATTGCCTTTGATAAAACAGGAACATTAACACAAGGAAAACCTACTGTAACAGATGTATATGTTCGAGAAGGCATAGCAGAAAGTGAAGTACTTTCTATTACAGCAGCGATTGAAAGTCACTCTACACATCCTTTAGCAGAAGCGATTGTTAAATATGCAAAACATGCTTACGACATTACGATAAAAAAACCAGAAAACGTTGAAGATGTAACTGGTTTTGGATTAAAAGGAATATTAGAAAACAAATCTTATAAAATTGGTAAAGCTGATTTTATTGGAGAAGAAACAAAGACATTTCATAATGGCATTTCTGCTTCACTTGAAAAAGAGGGGAAAACTGTCGTTTATATTAGTGATGAGGATGGTATTCTTGGACTGATCGCTTTAAAAGATACCCTTCGCCAAGAAACGATAGCGGCTATTCGTGATTTGCAAAGCATTGGTGTCGAAGCAATCATGATTACTGGTGATAATGAAGAAACAGCAAAAGCAATTGCCAATGAAAGTAATATAAAAGAATATTACGCATCATGTTTACCGGAAACAAAAGTTGAAACGATAAAGCAGTTAAAAGAAAAGTACGGCATAGTCGCCATGGTTGGAGATGGTATAAACGATGCACCTGCACTCGCTACTTCTAGTATTGGTGTTGCAATGGGTGAAGGAACAGACGTAGCATTAGAGACTGCAGACGTTGTTCTTATGAAAAACGAATTATCTCGTCTCTCTCAAGCAATCCGTTTATCAAAACGAATGAACCGTATTGTGAAGCAAAACGTTATCTTCTCTTTAGCTGTCATTGCAATGCTGATTTGTTCTAATTTCTTGCAGTTTTTAGCTCTTCCATTCGGTGTTATTGGACATGAAGGAAGTACCATTCTTGTAATCTTGAATGGCTTACGATTATTAAAAGGAAATAAGTAACGGGTCCCTGATAAAGGACCCGTTTTTTTAATGGTAGCTATTGTGACCGTTCGCACTACTGCTCGTTTTATGCTTTGGATGCGAACTGCTCTTTTGTTTATTATTACTTTTATTATTGTGGTTCTTTTTATTATTACTCATGAAATATCCCCCCTGTTCCCTTTTATTATGGAACAAGAGCTCATTTTTCATTACGGGAATTATTGTCACCCGTTCTATAATGATGGAGTAAGCCATTAATTTCACCGCCAAGTAAAATTACCCACCCAGTTAAGTAAAACCATAACATTAAAATAATGATACCACCGAGACCACCATATGTATTAGCGTAATTCGCAAACTTATCTACATAATAAGCAAATGAGTACGATACCACAATCCATCCTACAGTAGCAAATATTGCTCCCGATATGACTTCTCTTCGCTTTAATTTCCGATCAGGCGCAAATGTATATAAAAAGCTAAACAAAGCGATTAAG
Source organism: Bacillus sp. 05T31 (assembly GCF_056396725.1). NCBI lineage: Bacteria > Bacillati > Bacillota > Bacilli > Caryophanales > Bacillaceae > Bacillus > Bacillus sp. 05T31. Next base: position 10,325 of record NZ_JBFTMA010000080.1, on the reverse strand, counting down.
ACAAAGAAACTTGCTACTAAACGCGTAATACTCCAAACATAAGAAAAACTATCCGATAAACCAATTGCTTTAAACACGGCTGCCCCAATCACTTGTCCAAATACTGGGACGATTAGTGCAAACACAATCATAAAAATTATCGCTAACGTGAACACGATAGATAAAGCTCTTGTTTTAATAAAGGAACGGGTTTCTGTTACATCATAAGCGCGATTAAAAGCGTTCATAACCGCATTCACCCCGTTTGAAGCAAACCATAACATCGATAGTAAACCGAATGATAATAAACCACCATTTTGTTCGTTTACAACTTTATCTACGTTTACTTCAATTAAGTTCATTGCATCTTCCGGTACGTACGGTTCTAATAAATTGAGCACACTTTCTGTTTGAAGGTCGATAAAGCCAAGAAGCGTAATTAAGAAAACAAGCCCAGGAAAAATCGCAAGCAAGAAGAAATAAGCGAGCTGTGCTGCCAAGCCCGCTACATCATCGCGCATCGTCCGGTCATATAAATCTTTCCCAAACGAAAACGTACGATTTCTTCTCACTTTTTCTAAAATTTTTCTCATATATGTTTAAACGCTTTTCTTCTCTTCTTTATCTTGCTTTAACTCAATGTACGCTTCAGTTTTTTTTTCCTCTGCATTTGAGTCTTTCATAAATAATTCACGTGCTTCTTTCATACCGCCATCTTCAGCAACTACCGGCTCTTCTTCTGCTTTAAGCTCATCTACCTTTGGAGATACAGCTTGAATTTCAATCGTTTCTGGCTTTTCTTCTCGCTCAACTTTTTTCTTACTAAAAATTTCTTTCGTTTCTTTTAACGTYTCTACAACAGACGGYGTCAATTTTTTRATTTCTGCTACTTTCGCTTTCACTACATTGAAATCAGCAAGTTCGCGTCCTTTATCTGTAACAGTTTGCACTCTTTCTTTTATCTTCGCATTTTCACCAATTTCAATCATCTTTGTTTTTGCTTTTTCTGCCGTRTTTTTTACTTTTTCACGGTTTTCTTTCTTTAACATAGATACAGCTACACCTGCAGCTACACCAATCGCAATGTTTCGAGCAATATTATTTTTCTTTGCCATATTCCTTCACCCTTTCATTTCTTATATTAGAAAGTATTACTTTCTAAGTTTCCTCATATTCCTTGTTCATTTCGAATGAAAGCTAATAGCTTTGCACACCCTTCTGTTACAAGGTCATACACTTCTTGAAAGTTCCCTGTATAGTAAGGGTCAGGAACGTCTGTCCAGCCACCGTCTGGAACAAAATCGGACAGTCTACCAATATAGCCTCCAGTTTTACCAAAACTTTTTAAATCTGCTATATTCTTGTTGTCCATGGCAATAATATAATCAAACTTTGTTAAGTCTTCTTTTTCTATTTTCCTTGCTTTAATTCCTTCAAAAGCGACTTCATTTTCTTTTAAAATTTTTTGTGTTCCTTTATGTGGTGGATGACCAATATGCCAATCTCCAGTTCCTGCAGAATCAATGACAATTTTCTCTTCGAGTCCCTCTTTTACGACAAGGTCTTGAAAAATCGCTTCTGCCATTGGAGAACGACAAATGTTCCCAAGACAAACAAACAATACTCGGACCATATTTTTGTTTCTTCCCTTCTTGGTGCATTTCTTACCATATACTTATATAGTATAAACAACCAATTATTAATTATAAAGGAAATCCCTACTAATTTAATAGGATTGAAAAGTTTCATTAACGAAAATGATAAAAAAATGTTAAGATAACCTTATGTTATTTTAAAGGGGGACACTTCGGTGGATTTATCCGTAAAATCAGAAGCAAACGTTGAATATATGGTAGAAGCTATTAAAGAAAAATTACGCATGGTTAATGCTGGAGCAATGAGAGCTGCTAGTTTTAACGAAGAGATGTACGAGGACTTACGTGACATTTATGAGCACGTTATGAAACGTGAAACATTCAGTATTAGTGAAATGCAAGCTATTACAGAAGAGTTAGGTACATTAATTAAAAAATAACCAAGAGCCTCATAAATAGAGGCTCTTTTAATTTCAACAAATTCATGACAACTCCCCTCTTTTCCTCCTCACATTCTAAATTACTGTACAATGAAAGTAGAACCTCACCTTAGATTTTTTCTCCATACATACTACTCTAAAAAAATTGCCACACTACCATTGCTAACTGTTTTTACTGGAGGTGCTTACTTATGAGCAATTGGTACAGTAAGACGAAAAATCAAACATTAATCGACCTAGAAACAAATGAACAACACGGTTTAACAGATAAAATCGTAAATGAACGTTTAAAGCAATATGGTTACAATGAATTAGCTACCAAACAAAAACGTACTTTATGGCAGCGCGTTTTCGCCCAAATTAAYGACGTCCTCGTATATGTCCTTATTATTGCTGCCCTTATTTCCGCCTTTGTAGGTGAATGGGCCGATGCAAGTATTATCGCGCTCGTTGTAGTTTTAAATGCTGTTATCGGTGTCATCCAAGAATCAAAAGCAGAACAGGCTTTAGAAGCAYTRAARAARATGGCRACACCTAAAGCTATCGTAAARCGMGAYGGYGAACTAAAAGARATYCCATCTGAGCACGTCGTTCCAGGTGATATCGTCATGCTTGATGCCGGGCGGTATATCCCCTGCGATTTACGACTTATCGAAACTGCGAATTTAAAAATTGAAGAATCTGCTCTAACTGGTGAATCTGTCCCTGTCGATAAAGATGCAGTCTACCACCCTTCCATGCAAAATGATGAGCAAGTACCATTAGGTGATCAAAAAAACATGGCCTTTATGTCGACGTTAGTAACATACGGACGTGGCATCGGTGTTGCTGTTGAAACTGGGATGAACTCACAAATTGGCAAGATCGCTACCCTTTTACATGAAGCAGACGATGATATGACACCACTTCAAAAAAGCTTAGCACAAGTAGGAAAATATTTAGGATTTGTCGCTGTAGCTATTTGCACTACTATGTTTCTCATCGGTTTTTTACAGGGCCGGGATACGTTAGAAATGTTTATGACCGCAATTAGTTTAGCTGTTGCAGCCATTCCAGAAGGCTTACCAGCTATCGTTTCCATCGTTCTTGCAATTGGTGTTCAGCGTATGATTAAACAAAACGTTATCATTCGTAAACTACCAGCTGTTGAAGCTCTCGGTTCTGTCACAATTATTTGTTCAGATAAAACAGGTACRTTAACKCAAAATAAAATGACCGTTACTCACTTTTATAGTGATMRCACATACGACCAGCTAGAAAATTTGAATGTAAATAATGATGCAAACCGTCTATTATTAGAAAATATGGTTTTATGTAACGATGCCTCTTACGGTGCCGACTCACAAACAGGGGATCCTACAGAAATTGCCCTTCTTGTTGCCGGAAGCTCTTTTAACATTCAAAAAGATCATTTAGAAAATAAACATGAACGTGTTAACGAATTGCCTTTCGATTCTGATCGTAAAATGATGTCAACTGTACATACGTACGATGAAGGCTACTATAGCATGACGAAAGGTGCTATTGATAAACTTTTACCTCACTGTACCCATATCTTTATAAATAATAAACTTGAGGTCCTAAAAGATTCTGATAAAAATCAAATATTAGAAGCTGCCGGATCAATGTCGCAAGAAGCCTTAAGAGTACTCTCATTCGCATATAAACGATACGATTTAAACGATATGGATATAAATCATCTCGAAGAAAATCTCATCTTTATCGGTCTTGTCGGTATGATTGATCCACCACGTACAGAAGTAAAAGATTCAATTACAGAATGTAAAAAGGCTGGTATTCGCACAGTTATGATTACGGGTGATCATAAGGATACCGCCTTTGCAATTGCCAAAGAACTTGGCATTGCTGAAGAAATATCTGAAATTATGATTGGAACTGAATTAGATACCATTTCAGATACAGAACTAGCAAGTAAAATTAATCACTTAAATGTATTCGCTAGGGTCTCTCCAGAACATAAAGTGAAGATTATAAAAGCATTACGTGCTAAAGGAAATATCGTTTCCATGACTGGTGACGGTGTAAATGATGCTCCATCTTTAAAACAAGCAGATGTTGGAGTAGCAATGGGAATTACAGGAACAGATGTCGCAAAAGGCGCAGCAGATGTAGTTTTAACAGAYGATAACTTCTCATCTATTGTGARAGCTGTTGAAGAAGGAAGAAATATTTATCGTAATATTAAAAAGTCTATTCTCTTCCTACTCTCTTGTAACTTCGGCGAAATTATAGCTCTCTTTTTAGCTATTTTACTCGGCTGGGCAACACCACTACGCCCTATTCACATTTTATGGGTAAATTTAATTACAGATACACTACCTGCATTATCACTCGGTGTTGATCCTGAAGATCCAGATGTGATGAAGGAAAAACCACGACATGCGAAAGAAAGCTTATTTAGCGGCAGCGTTCCTTTTCTTATTTTCAATGGGGTTGTAATTGGACTTCTTACTTTAACAGCCTTTATCGTTGGGGCAAAGCTCTATACAGGAGATACAAATTTATTTCCTCTCTTCCCAGATCAAATTGATGAAGACGCTCTATTACACGCTCAAACGATGGCATTTGTCGTTCTTAGTTTTTCTCAACTCGTTCATTCATTTAACTTACGTTCAAGAACGAAATCAATTTTTTCAATTGGGATATTTACAAATAAATATTTAGTCTTCTCACTTCTAATCGGTGTTCTTATGCAAGTGTGTATCATCTCCATCCCACCTCTTGCCAATATATTTGGTGTGCATGCATTAACAATGCGAGATTGGGGATTTGTTCTCTTGTTAAGTATCATTCCGCTTGTTGTGAATGAAATCATTAAATTATTTAAGAGAAAATAAAAGGCAATGAGGAATATTCCTCATTGCCTTTTTGTTTATCCCGCTATTTGCCGTGCAGTAAGACTCCCACCTCAAAATTCGGCTAGAGCAAAGAAGTTAGGCGGGAGATGAACATCTCCCACTGATTAAAGTTTCACTTTATCCTTGTAATTCTTTTTTGATATTCTCTGTTAATGTAGCCATACGCTTACGACTTTCTTCACGCTCACGTTTATTTTGCTCTTCAATTTGTTGTGTTTCTTGCATACCTCTTGAAATAATGTTCCAAGTTTCCTCAAGTGTTTCCATCTTAATACTAGAAGAACCTGATAATCTCGCTACTTCCACACTTTGAGTTGCGATATTTTGTGCATTTTTCTTAAGTAATTCATTTGTACGGCGATCAAGTTCAGCCATAGAGTCCGCAACAAGCTTTTGACGTTTCGCATTTACCGCTTGAATGATACCATTTTTAAAGATAGGAATCGTTGTAATAAATGCTGTATTGATTTTACCGATTAATTTATTGTTACCGCGTTGAATCATACGAATTTGTGGTGCTGTTAATAGAGCGACCATACGAGCTTTTTCTAAATCATCAATACGTTGTTCTAAAATTTCAACAGAGTTTTTAAGCGATTCTAATTCAATACCTGCTAACTGATCATTATTACGTATGCGCTCTTCGTACATCGGAACTAACTCTGTATTTAAACGCTCTAATAACATTTCCCCTGCTACTACGTATTTTTCTAAGTCTAAATAATACTTTAAGTTTTGCTCATATAAACCATCTAACGTACCAATTGATTTTTTCATTTCATCTTGATACTTCGTAATTTCTACGTATACTTTATCCATTTCGCGACCCATCGTCTGATACTTACTAAAGATTTGTTCAATCATTTTATCTGCTTTTTTGAACATACGTGAGAAGAACCCACTTTTCTCTTCCGCAAAGTCTTTACTATCAAATCTGTCCATAATTTTACCAAGCTGTTTTAATAATTCACCAGAGTCTTCTACTTTCGATAAAGACATTGTATGTAAAATTTGATCAGCGAAAATATACGGTTCAATATCGTTTCTCCCCGTTGGATTAAAGTGGAATACATCTACTCCAATTTGATTTAAAAATAGTAATAACACAGCATCAGAACGACTTAATTCTCCGCTCTTCTCATTATTAAATATAACAATTTTCGGTACTTCTTGCGAATAATCAAATTTCTCAAGCTGCTCTAAAATGTTCGGTGGTATTTGAGARAKTTGTGCGAAAACATACAGYGCTACATCTTGTTTCGTCTCTTTCGCAATTGGTTTACACATTTCACTTTCRCACGTATGGATSATTGCTTCTGCAATACCATGTTGTAATCCTTCTGGTAAACGCTTATGYGGCCACCAATGGCTGTTCATAATTAAATCCGGATGTAACTTYCCCCCGCGGTCCAATGCATCTCGATAATGATATTGGAAATTYGCTTTTTGTTCTTTCGTAAACGGGAATGTATTAATTAATAAACTGTTATCAAATGATGTAACAGCCTTTAATCGCTGAAAATATTCTTTATCATTCTTTGAAACGCCTGATATTTTTGCAAATAAAGAAGGAATATAAATATGCTTATTTTCAACAAAGAATGTTGGACGTACAAATGCCTTTTCTTTCGTAATTAAAAAGAGTTCATCGTACGTTGTTTTGAGCGTACGGGCTACAGGTGTATACGAACGGAATTGCCATGGTTTGTATAATAATGAATTATCGTGGTGAAGTACTTGCTCGATTTCTTTTGAAGCTTGATAAGCTACTGTTGCGACGCGTTCACGACGCCGATCAGGAAATGGTTCCAATGAAATACGTCCTGAATGAGATACGACAAAGGTCTTTCCTTCCTCATCTACACTCTCAAATCCATCTTTTCCTTCTGGGTGATAATAAAGCACATCACAGCCGAGCATAATAAGAAAGTATAAGAAATATATACGACTCTCCGTCGCATCACCGTACCAAACGATACGTGGCATTTGTTTCTTATAATTAATCGTAGAGAACCACTTCGCTACGTAATTTTCACTTAATTTAATCATATCGATTAAGAAACGCCGGAATCCTTCTGTTTTTAAAGATTGATTATGTTGTTTCTCATACAATTTCAATACAGAAATAAACGTCGTATGTATATAATGCTGTAAATCAGGATTGTCTACTTGCGGTAATAGTTGTTTTCCAGACAAATGTGCTACAAGCCTATTTACTGTAAGTCCATTCGGCGCTTCTTGATGTAATGCAAAAACTTCTTGAATATGGCGCAGTTTTTCGGGATCAATCACCTTATTTAAATTTTGTTCATGCAAAATCTCGATCCCTTTTGCTTCACTATAATCAAATAGTCCATTGAAATATTCATCTACATCATTAGGAACACCAAGAATGCGACTTGCTATGTAACTAAATTTCATCTCATTCTCTGTCAGTTCATATTGTGGGCGTTTTTCTAAAAGCGCTTCAAATTGCTTTAAATCTGATTCATCTTTTAATGCACATGGTTGAAGTGTAAAACGTGAAAACACAACAGTTCACCTCCAAAAACATTTACGTTTTTTATAAAGTCTCTCTTCTATTATAAACTATTTTTAGTTATAAAAAATGGGCGCTCGCATAACGAGCAAACCCATTTCAACTATTTATGTTCATTTTTAGTAGCTGCAACTTCTTCTTTTGCTTRTCCAGAATTCTTCATGTAGTGAAGTATAAATGTTGCTCCAAACGCTATAACTAAAATAATAAAGAACAGCGTATGACTTACTTCAATATGAATGACAGACAGTAGCATTTTTGCTGCAATAATTAARATTAAAATATATGCTGTCGTTTCAAGTTCTGGAATACGCTCTAACAATTTTAAGAATACRCCAGCRATACCRCGCATCATTAAAATACCGAGCATTCCACCTAATAGTAAAATCCAAACTTCATTCGATACACCAAAYGCAGCAAGTACACTATCTACAGAGAATGCGATATCCATTAATTCAACCATCGCAACCGTTCCCCAGAAAACACCGAACATTCTGAAGAGAATACTATTTTGGTTCATACCATGGGCTTCTTCTTCTTCTGAAGTGCCTTTTCTTTTATCAATGAAATATTTAATTGACAGCCAAGCTAAGTAAAGTGCACCTAACACTTTTACCCACGCCAATTTAATTAAGAACATTCCGATTCCAATTGCAATAAAACGGAATACATAAGCTCCAATCAGTCCATAGAATAATGCTTTTTTTCGTTTTTCTTCTGGAAGATGTTTTACCATTACCGCTAACACAAGTGCATTGTCAGCAGATAATAACCCTTCAAGTACAACAAGTGTACCTATTAACCCCCAAGATACTGGATCTTGTAACACTTTAATCCACATGTCCAAGTCGAAAAACTGAGCATACGTATCAAGGATTCCTTGCAAAATACTCATCTTACCTTTATCCCCTATTCTTTGCTAGATTTATAGAAAGGTCAAAAAAAGGAAACGAATGTCGTTTCCCTTCTTATGCATCCAAGCCATACGCTTTTACAAGCGCACCTAATCCACCTTGGAATCCGCTTCCTACTGCACTAAACTTCCACTGTCCATTATGACGATATAATTCACAAAAGACAACTGCTGTTTCAATGGAGAAATCTTCCCCTAAATCAAAACGAAGAACTTCTTCGTTTGTTTCTTCATTTGCTAAACGAACGAATGCATTTGCAACCTGTCCAAAGTTTTGATTACGGCCTTCACCATCATAAATTGTAACTGTAATAGCAATTTTATGAACATCTGCTGGAACTTTTTTCAAATCGACAACAAGTTGCTCATCATCACCGTCACCTGCACCTGTACGGTTATCTCCTGTATGTAAAACTGATTCACAAGGAGACTGTAAATTATTATAAAAAATAAAATCAGTTTCCTTCGTACATTTCCCGTTCGCATCTAATAAAAAGGCAGATGCATCTAAATCGAAATCAGATCCACCATCATAAGATTTAGTATCCCATCCAAGACCAATTACTGCTCTTGATAAACCTGGGCTTGTTTTAGCTAAATCAATTTTCTGTCCTTTTTGCAATTGAATAACCATATATATTCACCTCTATATTTTAATTTCAAAAAATATATCCAGCAGTAAATACGCGTTTCACTGATGGATATATAAATCTATTACTCTACATCTAAACCAAAGTTATTACATAGAGAACCTAATCCACCTTGGAATCCACTTCCGATTGCATTGAATTTCCATTCACCTGCGTGACGGTATAATTCGCTTACTACTACAGCTGTTTCAATAGAAAAATCTTCTCCTAAATCGTAACGAATTAATTCTGCATTCTTTTCTTCATCCAAAATGCGTACGAAAGAGTTAGAAACTTGTCCGAAGTTTTGGCTACGGCCTTCTCCATCATAAATTGTGATTGTGAAGCAAATACGTTCGATATGTGCAGGAACATTTTTTAAGTCTATTTTAATTGTTTCATCGTCGCCTTCACCTTCACCTGTACGGTTATCTCCTAAATGCTCTACAGCACCATTCGCACCTTTTGGATTATTATAGAAGACGAAATCCTCTGCCCCTGAAACTTTACCGTTAGCACCTACTAAGAAGATACTAACATCTAAATCGAAATCGTTTTGTCCGTCATAACGATTCGTATCCCAACCAAGTCCTACAAGAACTTTCGAAAGACCTGGATTTGTTTTTGTTAAGTCTACCTTTTGTCCTTTTTTCAATGAAATTGATGCCATATACGATTCCTCCTTGTTTTATTTTATTGGTAACGTGATACAATCTCACTTAARTTTTTATCTTGTGTTCCTTCTCCMAYTGCTGAAAACTTCCATTCGTTTCCRTSTCGRTACATTTCMCCTGCAATTAAAGTCATTTTGCCAGCRTAATTATCTGACAAGTTATAACGYGCTAATTCTTCACCTGTTTGTGGGTTTTGAATACGAATATATGCATTGCGAATCATCCCAAAATCTTGACGACGATTTACACAGTCATAAATATTTACAACGAATACTAAACGATTAATACGGCTCGGAACTTTATGTAATTCTACGAAAATTGTTTCGTCGTCACCAGCGCCTTCACCTGTTAAATTATCTCCTGAATGAATGATACTACCACAAGTAGAAAGTTTGTTGCCGAAGTAAACTAAATCATTTTTGTTTAAAAAACGATCCCCTTCTAACATAACAACAGATGCATCACAATCTACACTTGGTTTACTTCCAAATAAAGAAGACAGAAACCCACCTGATTGCCCAATTGGATCCCAGCCTAAGCCAACCTGTAGTTTTGCTACTTTTGGTTGTCCTTTCGTTAAATCGATCTTTTGACCTTTTTCTAAAATAATAGGCATGCAGTTTCTTCCTTTCTACAAAGCATTTTCCAAGGCGGAAAATATTGTATTCTTCCCTTAT
>NZ_JBFTMA010000079.1:0-11071 GCF_056396725.1 Bacillus sp. 05T31 | reverse complement strand
AAATTAATTACTCCAGCAAATGCGGTTACCTTTTTAATAGATGCAAAGACATTGAGAACTTATTTTGGTATCCCTTTTGGAACCAATGTCGGAGATGCAATTCAATCATTTTACCAACAATTCTCAAATTTTATTCCCAAGAAAGTAAGTACGGACAAAGCAGCAGATTTAAAAGTGGCCATGATAGCCTCACTAAGTGAAAGTGATAAAGATGATCCAAATAAAATTTACTGCTACAGCGTGAAACGAAATTCAATTAAATCAAATGGTGAATATGGAAAACGCAGTCCATATAATGATAATAAAGCGAGAATTTTACGCCCTACACTATATGAAAAATTAAAAACCGAGATACATGTTAGCTTCAATTTTTCAACAGATCCTAATAAAAATGAAGAAGACGGCACCATCCTATTTAACTGGAGCCAAAATAGTAGCAAATAACACCCAGCGCTTGTAACTATCCGTCCTATCTTAAATTAGCTTGTCATAACACGAAAAAGCACCCCTACATCCATTCCAATGTAAGACGGAAGTTCTTGCACTTCTGTTTCAACTAATAACGACGCAAAGTATCTACCAGAAGGGTTCCGTCTAACTGTAGCATTTAAAATACGTCCCTTTACTTCACGACTTTTGGCAAATCGAACAAGACCTAGTTTTGGCARTTTAATTTTGKTTCCTACAACGGCAATRTTTTCATTTGTTTGYTTTGTGGTGTAAGATTGTACRWTGTTYTTCTTAGATTTGAAACGYGGGGMACTGTTTTGTTTTTTGAAAAAACGTGTATAAGCATCCGCAAGGTTGCGAACAGACGACTGAATMGCAATACTATCCACTTCTTTKAGCCAAACAAACTCTTTCTTCATGGCAGGAAGTTTGGCAGAGCATGTACCATATGTCAAACCTTTYCCTGTYTCTTTGTATGCATTATCCCATAGATATAGGAAATGATTGAATACAAAATGAGAACAACCAATCGTTTTATTGATTAGAGTCGTTTGTGCTTTATTTGGATATATACGAAATTTAAATGCTTTATTGATAATCATAAGTTTCACCTCAATTTCGATATATGTCTATTATAAACCAAACGTACATTCGAAAGGTAGTAAAGTGATTCTGGTAAATTGTCCAGTAACACTTTACTACCTTTCGAACAATTCATCTCCCAACTACTCACTGGGCTGTGGCCCTTCACGTTCCTTGAGGAAGGAGTCTTCTTGGCTAAAATGATAAATGGTACATAAACCCTGCACTTAGCCTCTGAATCTAAAGGTAATTCTTTTGCGAAAACAGGCAGTTTAATTCCAAATTCCATATATAAATCGTCTTTTAGACATTCAAAAATTTCTTCCTTAATAATTATCTAATTTGGGAAGGATGTCTATCGCAGCTAATCCTAAAGCTTCCTTTTTAGAAACCCATTTCACTAATCTTTCGAAAGTCTGTGACGAATAAGTTGAGTTGTAAATCCTCTGTAGATCTCTTTCTACATCTTGATAGAAKTGYTGCCATTTATTTAAAACTCTTTCAATTCCCTCAACTCCAGTAAATAGAGGGTAAGCTATATATAAAGTGTTTTGAAATAGTACTTTTAACTTTTCCACTAATAATCCTCCTAATTGCTTCTAATACAATTATATCAATTGCTGCTAATCACTTATACCTTTCTAAATAGAGTTTCAAAAGTATGTAAAAATCACCAGTTATTCAACTGTTTTTTCTGAATTGTGCATCTTATTGCAAAACACGTAACACATTTGCATTATGGTGTACCTTTCGGGATAGATAGCATGGATGGTTTGGGGATTTTTAGTGCATTATTGTTAAAATGAAAAATAGAACAGCATTGCGTTGTGCTGTTCTATTTTTATTAAGATACTAATTGTGGCTCTATTGTAAATTATTATAAGCCAACATCAATGATTGGGAGAGACAAATTGACGAGTATACCAATCAACAAGAGTACTAGTATACTAATTAACACGAGTATCAAAGTACTGAATTTCAAATATTTAAAAAATAATGCATACTTTGGTGTTAAATACCTTTGTATCAAATATCTTAGACAATCAAAGAAAATACCATATATGAGAGCTGTCAATATACGAAATGCGTATATATGATGGTTAAACACCATATCTCTAAAAGGTTCAGCATATATTAAATTATTTAATATATGGTCCAATCCGAAAACGAAAAAAACGAGTCCTTGAGGATCTAGTCCACTAATACGAAAATAACAAAGTAATAAACCGATTGCTAAAGATAAAAATGTATAACTTTTTAACATCTGTTTTATTAGGTTCATTATAAATAGATTCCTTTACTTATTAATAATATAGTTTTATAGACTGAAAAACACTGATTGAGTTTTCGCAGCCAAAATAACTATTAGATATAAAAGGAATCTTGTACAGACATTAAATAATAGAAAAAAACCCCTAATATTCCAGTAGTAAAAATAATAAATCCCATATTGCGTATGCTTTTAATTTTTGCTTGTAGACCATTGAATGCTGCTAACAACCCAGTTAAAGAGAATAGAGTCCAGTATAGCAGGGGTGGAATAGGAGGAATTATATCTCCACCAATCCCCAGACCCCAATCAACATAAGGTAGAACGATAAAGGAAAGGCTAAGTAATCCCATTACACTCGCGAGTAATTTACGATATTTAACCCCTGTAATTATTAAAAAAATCCCACCAAAAAAAACGCATGAACAAAGAATAGGCGTAAATAAAATATAAAGTAAGCTCAAGATGTACATATATAATCTCCTTCAAGTTGATAAGTTTTATTTTAACTCTATTTATATATAGAGAGAGGAACTGAGGAATCAAGTTCAACAAAATCACAACTACCAATAGTTAAGAAGCTGAAAAAGGCTTAAGCCGCCATCCCGTCGATATAGTATTGGGGATAAAATAAGCACCTCCTAATAATAAGGTCAGGGTCAACAACATTAGTAAGATAGTTTTCATTTATGTATTACACTTCTTTTTAGCCCCAATAAATAAATTATTTATTTTTCAGAATTTATGGTTAATTTAAATAGTTGATCTAGCGCTTCTTCTCTATCAAACGAACTAAACCAACGGTAATCATGTTCGTCTAAAATACGATAATGCTGACTAATCAGATTTTGCTGTAAGCGAAAGTCCCCTTTTTCTTGAATTTTTTTCCACCATAATTTTCCTCCCAATGTTTTTTCTTTGGAGTTGTTAATACTTTTGTGGGCCATTGTTTCGATTACTACTAATGGATCATCTCCCAAAGCGGACTGTAAAACCTCACTCCCCCTAAATAATGCACAAATAGCCACGGTATTGGTCCAGCCTGCATTAGATCTCCCCTTTTCGATTTGAACGAGTGTTTTCTTTGAAATGCCGAGAACTTCAGCCATTTTATCTTGCGTATACCCCTTTTCAGTACGAATTAACTTTATTTTCGTTGAAATGAGTTCGATTATAAGCTCCTTATTCATCTTTTTCCCTCCCCAAAAGTAACTTATGTATTATTTAGTGTAATTTTACACTTTTATTAATCCTTTTTCAACTTGATTTTTCCCTAGGCCTCGGACGAAATTCGGCGATTGATTATGAAAGGTATAATTCCCTTATAGGAGGTGTCATGGTGCTATGTCAGATACGGAGATTTTATATACCGCTAATGAAGTGTATAAGCGTTTAGGAGTGAGTGGAAGTACGCAGATGTTTGTGTTGCAACACCTTTTTCATATTGCGTACCCTTCCTGTAAAACATGCAGCATCTTTCCCACGTTGCGTACTCTTAGTACAAAACAAGCAACACCTAATATTTAATTTTTTTAACACAACTCCCTCTTGATTTTCATTCCTTTTTGTTTTGCATTCCAACAAAAAAAGATCAGCTACCATTTAAAGTAGTTGATCTGCATGTGCAATTTCTATAAAAAATACATATTATATTTATTTGCTATTTTAAAAGATTTTCAACTAACACTCTTTAACATACTTCCTGTTATTCTTTCCTATAATCTGAACTTATACCTTAAATCCTCCAATTAAATCTTGAAGTTCTTCGGCCATTTGTGCTAATTGAATTGCTGAAGAATTTATCTCTTCCATGGAAGCATGTTGTTCTTCGGATGAACCAGCTATAGTTTGCATACTTGTGGTGTTCTCTTTTACAGCTACTGCTATTTGATTAATAGATGTATCGACTTGCATTGCATCAGATGTCATCTTATTTGATAGGTCCACCATACCATGTATTTTGGAAACGATATCATTCGCTGAATTTGAAATCTCATAAAAACTTTGTTTTGTATCATTCGCTACCTTAATTCCCGACTGTACTTCTATTCCTACTTCATTCATAGCTTTAACAGTCTCATGTACATCTAATTGTATTTCCTTAATTAATTTTCCAATTTCCATTGAAGATTGTCCTGATTGTTCCGCTAATTTCCCAACTTCATCCGCAACAATTGCAAATCCACGTCCCTGTTCTCCTGCCCTAGCCGCCTCAATCGCCGCATTTAGTGCTAGTAGATTTGTTTGTTCAGCAATATTTTGAATCGCTTCTAATATAGTGCCTATTTGCTGCGATTTCTTATCTAATAATTTAATTACATTATCGGATTGGGAAACAGAATTATGTATAGACTGCATTTGTGTTACAGTTTGTTCTACTAATTGTTCCCCCTCATTTGCTTTTTGTTTTGTGTATAAAGATGAGGTCGATACTTCAGAAGCATTATCAGCTACACATTGAATATTTCGTGTTACCTCACCTATTAATTTAGCTCCAGACTCAACTTCATTATTTTGAACTTCTGCACTATGTGAGATTTCTTCCATTTCTTTTGTAATTTGTTCTGTTGCAACACTTGCTTGCTCTACACTAGCAGTTAGTTCCTCAGAAGAAGCTGCTACATGTCCTGCAGATGTGTTAATTTGTGAAATAATATTGCGTAAAGACTCTGCCATTGCATTGAAACTATCACCCAATTGACCAAGTTCATCCTTTGAACGAATATCAATTTTCTCCGTTAAATCTCCTCGACTAATTCTTTGAGCTGAAATAACTAATTGTCTTAGTGGATTAATAATAGATCTAAGAATGAAGAAAATGATAATTCCACCTAATAATAAAGAAGCTCCTATTATAGCAAATGTTTTATAAAAAATAGGATTGGTAGCTTCTTCAATTTCTTTCGTAGGCATTACACCAGCTATTTTCCAACCTGTTTTTTTATTTGTCTTAAAGCTTATGTTTCGGTCCTCACCATTGAGGCTATACGTAATCTCTCCATCTTCTTTCTTATAAAGTTCATCTGCTAAAGATTTATCTAATTTTTCACCAGGTTTTAATGTTGGATGAACAACTATAGTTTTATCTTGACCCACTATAGCTACAAAACCTTGCTTTCCTATCTTTATCATTTTAGATGTTTTTACGATATCATCAATATTTAAGTCCATACCAATGACACCACTTTTATCTGCATTTTGTTTGGCAATCGCTATTACCATATTTCCTGTAGCTTTTGATTTATACGGAGATGAAACAATAATTTCTCCATTCGCTTTTTCTGCATCCTTATACCAACTACTTTCTAACGGATTAAATCCTTCTGGTATGTCTCCAACAGGCGCATGAATAAATTGATTGTTACTGGATGCGGAATAAATTGTTTCTATCTCTGGATGTAACTGTATATATTGTTCAAATTTACTCTGCACATTTTGTAATTGATCAGGATTATAATTGCCTTGTGTGAGTAATTTTGCAAAATAAGTTACATCTATATATTTGTTTTCTAATTCATCATCAACAATCTTATCTAAAATACTTACATTATCTTTTGCTGTTTGTAGAATTGTTTCATTAAGATCTGTTTTCGCCTCATCATAAGATGTTATTCCTACAATAAGACTAGGTATAATTAATATTGCAATAAATGCCATAGACAACTTCGTTTTTAGCTTTATTTGTTCCAATCTTTTTTTTATATTAAACACGATTTTCTTCTCCTTTTCATTCTTACAACTCATATTATTTATTTAAATGTTTACTCCTTTATCTTTTTCTACAATTATTTATGGTATCATTTGAAATGAAATTACTACTATATCCTTTTACATACATCTTCAGAGATAGCAATTTAGCTTTCACAAGCGGAGTTTTATTTATCCCCCCTTTCAAGTATGTTATTTTTCTATTTTAAGCAAATATAAAAATAAGAATTATTCCAAATAAACCGTATTAAATATATACTTCACTCTATTAAAATGGTTTTTAGTTTTGATTGGATAAAAGGTTTAACTTAGGCCTAATTAAATCGTATGAAATCCTTACCATAAGAAATTCTCTAAAACTTAACTAAGTGAATATATCCCCTGGATAATTCTACTTAATGGCTTTTTAAACCACTCTAACTGCTTCACTTCATTCATACATCTATTTACTACAGCCGCTTGTTGTTTTGTTGGATTACTGAACCATAAATTCTAAATAGAAGAATACAATAAATTGGAGGACTATATTGTAACATGTATACATGAGTTTTTAATATTAAAATAAAAAAATATATGAATTTCCCATTATATGCACCTTCATATATTACAAATAATTTAGTATGAATTTTAATTTGCTACCATCTATATAGAAAAATACTAGCATTAGAATATATAACCGCAGGAACCAATATGTATTTTGGATAATGAAACAATGTGACACATTTTTTATATTGAATTGTTTCATGAAAATTGATAGGAGGAATTTTAATGAAACTAGGTAAAGTCGTATTAATTGGAAGCCTATTATTAGGCGGTATTACTAGCATTGAAATGATTGCACCAACTAAACAAGTTGAAGCTGCATATTCTGATCTTTTTAATGATGAATGGGGACTTAAAACCGTTAATGAATTAGAGGGAGCTGAAAATAGTACATACCAACCCGACTGGAATATTGAACACCTAATAACAGGAGATACTTTTTACTTAACACAACGTTTTGGTAGAGAGCATGTTGGTGCCAAAATGAAGATTTTCAAGATTCACCCTGACGGCTCATTACAACGATTTATAACAATTGAACCAGAATTTATTACCACTCCCAACGGGTTAGAAATTTGGAGAACACCAATTACAAACGTATATACTAAAGGGACATATATTACAGTTATTAAGTATAGCGGTGAATTTACCTACTCAAATCATTTTCAAATTAATTAACTCTTTCCTACTTAGTAGCTAGAAGCAATTAATCATGTAGCTATGATGAATTAAGGTCTTAACCACCTTCAATTGAAGTTTAACTCTTTAAATATGAACACATTTTACTTTTTAAAAACTATTGAAATAAGTTAACTATTATATCTACCTACTCTTCGCATGCAATATTGCATGTGAAGAGCCTTAATTATTTTGTTATACTGTCTATGTGGATTTTTCATCCATCAATCCACACAAACGCATATTTATGTATATGCCGACCCTAATTGCTGAAAGTGAGAAGAATGATAGCCATTCTTCTCACTTTTTTTATATTCAAAAACCAATAATTTAATTAGCATTGCCTATTTTCCAATACTATCTACAGATTATATTGATATCACTTAATATGTTGTTTTTATCAGAGTCTCTTTCTAATCCAAACTTTAAAAAATAAATGGCCACTAAAATAACCCAATACAAAAAGCATCTAATCCTATTTTAATTAAATGCTTTCATATAGTCCTTGAGCCTAACATTGTAAACTATTTATGCGACAGTAAATCCTTTTTTATCACATCCCAGAGCGGATTATCTTGACGTATCGGTTTACCATCTTCGCCCCATTTTATTTTTTCTGTTCCCAATTCATAATTCATTCCCGTCCAAGTGTCTTCACGGAACGCATAAAATGATTTATGCCAACCTTTTTGGTTGAAGATAGAAATAAGGTCTTGCATGTATTGGGTAGCACCAGGGACAGTACGGTTAATTCCAAACTCCTCCGCAATAATTCGATTAGATGGTACATGATTTTTCTTAGACCATTGTTGGATTGGCTTTAAAAATTTCTCTAATCCCTGTTTGTTCCACATTACAGGTTTCTCTAAATCCCCTACTTTTACAAATCCCGGATATTGATATTCCTTGATTTGTTTTTCACCTTGGCTCGTTAATTCATATGGTTCATACATATGAAATGCGTAAAGTGTTTTTTTATCCCTTACTGGTTTTAAATATTTAAAGGCCCACGGAGTAGCATATAAACCTGAATCTAAAATAATCGGTGTTTCTTGGTCCACTTCACGAATGGAATTAATGACCTTTTGATTAAATCTATTTAAATCCGCTGTCGTTCCTTTCACTTTTTCATACCATTTCTCGTAATCTTCCGTCCAAAAATCATTATATCTATTATTTTTAGCTGTTTCTGGATGCGGTTCATTTATAATATTGTAACCAACCACTGCAGGGTGATCTTTTAGTTCAAGAGCAAGGTCCTTCCAAAATTCACTTGCTTGTTCTTGATACTTCTCTTCTTCCCAGATTCTATCATCATTCTTATTATTATTGAATTGGCGCCATCGATCACCAGGTAAGGATAACATTGTAAGAACGACTTTCATTCCTTGCGATTGTGCGGCATCTAAATCCGCTTTTAATTTTTCCAAATCTTCCTTTACCAATCCCTGATAGTTATCTGCATTCCCTATCAGAAAATCCTTTCCAGAAGTATCTGGTTTATCCTCAAATAAGAAATCTTTATCTTTCGCCCATTTATCAGGTGCTAAACGGACATATTCAATATTAGCTTCCTTTGCACTTTTATAGTTTTCAGGTAATGAAGTACTATTCATAAAATTAGTACCTTTTCTTTTGGAATCCCAAAAATTAATTTTGGAATCACTCTTGTGATAAGTATCAGCTTTCACATTCATTTCCTGTACTCCAAAACTCATCATTCCTAATAACGCAACAATTGGCAAAACTTTTTTCACAACTTTTCCTTCTTTCTATATATATTTTACACACATAACATACCTTTGTTTTGTTACAGGAATATGGCAATTTTCCAAAAATACCTTTTAAGTTTATAAAGTGGAAGTCTATTTATACATAAAAAAGACCAAGGATATATACACTAAGAAAAGTCTAGAAGATACGGAATATTTAAAAATTAATCACCTCAAAAAGAACATGTAGTAATTTCTACATGTTCTTTTTGAGGCGATTAACCGACCAAGGTTATATTGTGAATGTTCATAGCATTGTATGCTGAAATTTCAATTGTAAGTTCTAATGTAAACTTTTTATCATTAGTTTACTTTCAAATCATTTATTTAATTAGGTTTATCACAACTTATTCATTTCCCTCAAAAATGATTATAAAAGTATCCCTTTATAAACGATAATGCATTTTCCTTATTTCCAAATAAGTATAAGCAAGTGAACTTTTAGTATCAGGGTTGGATTTCCAGCTCTAAATGTCCCAAACAATCCTCATTTAGACACATTTTAGCCAGTTCCCTGTACGTTAAGGAACCGGCTACTTACTTTACTAATTTTTTATATAATTTTTGTCTCGTAATGGCCTTAGATTATTAAAGTTTGCTTTTTCATTTAAGTTCCAAACATAATCACCTGTCAACGTAATATGTTCCCATCCAAGTGGCGATATATGTTATAAATATTCCTCTGGGATATAAGGTATTTCCAGTCTACATTTAACAGGAATTGATGGTAATTTCTTGTTTTTGGAAAATGGATGATAACCCTTGTATATATTCCTTCTTGAGATTGAATAGAAATATCATGCCCTAATTTTAAAGCCATTTGCTGTGCAAGATGCAGACCCATTCCCGTAGATTTTGCATGAGTTCTTCCGGTCGAACCAGTAAATCCTCTCTCAAATACGCGGTGTATATCTTCTTCCTTGRTTCCAATGCCTGTATCTTGAATCAGCAATCGTTTTTCTCTACTGTCTTCTTCACAGCGGACAGAAATTTTCCCACCTTCATTTACATACTTCAAAGCATTAGCTGTAATCTGGTCTATGATAAATGCAAGCCATTTACTATCGCTTTGGACAAATTGCTGTGCTTCTTCCATATGAAAGTGAATCCGTTTCGTAATGAAGATTTTTGCATATTTCTTTACACTTTGTTTAACGATTTGATTTAACTGCACATCTGTAATGAAATAGTCTTTAGAAAATGAATCGATTCGTGAATAGTAAAGAGCCTGTTCTACATAATTGTCGATTTTGTTTAGCTCATCTTCAAACTTATCTGTAAGAAAGTCTACTGTTTTTCCCGTACTATTCTCAATAAGTAGACTGCTTGCCGCAATCGGGAGCTTTATCTCATGAATCCATGACATAATAAAATCTTGATAATCCACCTTCTCTTCAAGCAACTTATTAAGCTGCTTAGCATGATTGTCATTCATTCTTTTTATCATCTTGAGATATAAAGCTTGCTCATAATTTTGTGGTTTCAACATTTCTACAGGGAAATTTTTCTGCCCATTTTTTATTAGATTATTTATTTCCATATAAAAAGACTTTCGGTAATAATATCCKATAGTAATATACAGACTTATARAKAGGARACMAATAACATGAGTATATAAAAGGTTTCGAATAACAAGATTCCGGTTATCGTTTACAACCATAATTAATGACACAAAAAGCATCAAGATGAAGTACAGTGTGAAAAAGAATCGTTTATCTTTTACATATTGAAAAAAACTCATACAATGATATACCCGTATCCTTTCTTAGTGGCAATGAAGTCTTCCTTACCGAGTTCAGTGATTTTTTTGCGTATACGTGCAATATTAACCGCTAAAGTATTTTCGTCCACGAATCTTTCATCAGCCCAAAGGCTGCGCATTATTTTTGTCCGACTTACGACTGCCCCTTTATTTTGCATGAGGAGGTTGAAAATAATAAATTCATTTTTAGATAGCGCAACCGTTTCATTCCTATAAGACACATTGTAACTGTTAAGATCGAGTACAATTCCATCATGCTCTAGGATATTTAACTCAATATCTTCTATATACGTGTACGTCCTGCGC
>NZ_JBFTMA010000078.1:0-21291 GCF_056396725.1 Bacillus sp. 05T31 | reverse complement strand
ATATGTAAGGAGGGAGTCGACCTCCCTTATCTCTATTACTTAATTTCCGGGAAAGCAAAAATATATATGAGCCATAAAAATGGGAAAGTCTCTTTAATTAATTTTATTCAAGCACCTTCATTCATTGGGGAATTAGGATTAATTGGCGTAGAATCTGTTACGAAAGCGGTTGAGGTGATTGAAGATTGTATTTGCTTAGCGCTTCCTCTTAAAGATTGTCAGCATCTTTTATTGCAAGATGCTACCTTTCTACAGAAACTATGCAAATTTATTGGAGAAAAAACAATTACCCGAACAGAAAATTACGCCAAAAACTATAGTTATCCATTTGAAAACCGATTAGCTGCGTTCATTCTATTAACGGAACAAAATAATTGCTATACCGAAAAACATACTGAGGCCTCAGAATACTTAAACGTCAGTTACCGCCATCTTTTATATGTATTAAACCAGTTTTGCCAGCAAAACCATTTAAAAAAAGAAGGCCGAACATATTATATACAAGATCGAAATCAATTAGAAAAACTTGCTGACGAGCTAAAAATATAAAAAACAGCATTAACATAAAAGTTAATGCTGTTTTTTTGAGTGGCGATTATAATTTTAATTAAAATTTGCTTGCTACTTTAGCTGCTTCTTCAAGACCTGCAGTAATGATTTCTTCTGCTTTATCTGGGAATTGGTTATGTCCCTCGATAATTACCGTTTCCATGTTTGTTGCACCGAAGAAGCCCATCATGCTTGCTACGTATTTAACAGCCATTTCCATTTCAGCTGCTGGTCCTTCAGAATATACGCCGCCGCGTGCATTTAATAACGCAATCTTCTTATCTCCAATAAGCCCAACTGGACCTTCTGGTGTATATTTAAACGTTTTACCAGCACGGTTTAAATAATCAATATACGTGTGTAATACGGCTGGAATCGTTAAGTTCCATAATGGGAAACCGAAAACTACTTTATCAGCTTCTAGAAATTGATTTAAATACTTATCAGCAACTGCTACCACTTTTGCTTCTTCTTCTGTTAAATCAAATCCTCTACCTGCTTTGAATGTACCATTAATCATATCTACGCCTACATATGGTAATTCTTCTTTATATAAATCAAGTTCTACCACTGTATCATTTGGATGCACTTCTTTATAGTTTGCTAAAAATGCCTCGTATAATTTCACACTAACTGCTTGTTCCGCTGGGCGGTTGTTTGCTTTTACAAATAAAACTGTTGCCATTGTTTTTCCTCCTACTACTCACTCTTATGTTGTTATATATCACTTACGAAAAAGGGTACTCCCTTATAATTATTGTTGCTTACAAATACATTTTATCTTTATATCAAGACAATTACGTCCTCACATAGACGTATTTTTCCATAAAAAAAGTCCACCTTCTAAAGGCGAACTAGGTCTTACGACTTTTGTCTTATACAATTCCATTTTTCACTGCATATAATGCTGCTTGTGTGCGATCGGATAAATGTAACTTACTCAAAATACTACTCATATGAGCTTTTACCGTTTTTTCTGTAATAACTAAAACAGAAGCAATTTCTTTATTACTCATCCCTTTCGCCAATAATTGCAATACTTCATTTTCTCTCGCTGTTAATACATCCACTTGAACGGAAGGTTCTTCTTCTTTTTCTTCCTGTGGTAATGTTTGAGAAAGAAGGGCATTTGCTATATCTGGATGTAATTGAATATTACCTTTATACGCGCTTCGAATAGCTTCAACAAGCTGATCTGGTTCGATATCTTTTAAAATATAACCGCTCGCCCCAGCTTTTAGTGCCGGCAATACATGAGCTTGATCAGAAAAACTAGTCAATACAATTACTTTCACGTTTGGATATTCTTTTTTAATACAAGCTGTTGCCTCAATTCCATCCATCTCAGGCATATATAAATCCATTAATACGACATCTGGACTCGTTTCGCCTACTTTCACTAGCGCCTCTTTCCCATTATTTGCTTCACCAACTAATTCAAAATCTTCCTGTGTGCTTAGAAAAAATGCTAATCCTTTTAAAACAACTGTATGATCATCAACTAACAATACTTTTATTTTCACAAACTTCCCTCATTTTCACATCATAATGGTACATTTACTTTTATACTCGTTCGTTTCTTACTACTTACAATTTTAATTGTTCCACCAACTAATTCTACTCTTTCACGCATCGTAGTCATACCGAGTGATTTCTTCTCTTTTATATCCTTTTCTACAAACCCATTTCCTTGATCGACTATTTCTAATGATACATTTTTCTCCGTCACTTTGAAATAAATCGTCGCTTCTCTTACATTCGCATGCTTACTTACGTTATTTAAAGCTTCTTGTCCAATTCGCCATAGCGCTTCTTCTACTACACGCGGCAAATCACGTACACCTGTAACTTGTTCCCGAATTTTCAATCCTAAACTTTCACCATATTGCTTTAAAGCTGGTAATAACCCTTTCTCTAATCCAGCCGGACGGAGCTGCCAAATTAATGTCCTCATTTCTTTTAAGGCACCTTGTGCTAATTCACGCATCTCATACAAAGACTGATCTACCTTTTCATTTTGACCCTTTAAGACAGCTTCAGCGCCTTTTGTCATAAACGTTAATGAAAACAACTTTTGTGAAACAGAATCATGTAAATCTCTAGCTAAACGATTACGCTCTTCCATTCGTACAAGTTCGCGGCGTTTTTCATTTAATCTTAAGTTCTCTATCATTAATGAAATATGATTTGCTAACGCTTGTACTACATCTATCGTATTTATATCAAATTCTCCATTATTAGAACTTACACTTAATACTCCAAATATATGATCTTGAATATGTATCGGAATAGCGATAACTGCCCTATTGGGATGCTCTATATTCCCAACCTGACGCTTTGACAAGACAGACTCTTCTTTTTCCAACGCTTCCTGTGCTGCTGCCCTCAAATCATCTTGTAGTTCACCTTTCTTATAAGAAGCTCTCACAGCTAGTYCATTTTCTTCTCTAATAAAGAATACAACTTGCTCCCATAGAAATAAGCTCCCTATTTGCATTACAATCTCTTCTGGTAATGCATTAAATTTATAAATTGTCCTTAAAGCTTGAATAAAGCGTTCTAACTTTACATAATAATGAGCTCTTCTCTTTTCATTTTCATACAGTTTTGTACGCTTTAATGCCGTTCCAATTTGAAAGGCAACTGATTGTAATAGTACTAATTCTTCTTCCGAAAAATGCGTTTTACCTGGGCTAGCTACATTTAACACGCCAAATTCATCTTCTCCCGCTTTTAGCGGTACTGTCGCATGATGTACAATCCCTTCTGTATCTCCCCAGTTGTATTCAATCGCATTATTAATTCTCTTACATTCAATAATATTAACTGCTCGCTCTAGTTTTCCTTCCACAAAGCGGTGTAARCACCAGCAATTCCCCTCACACATCGGTCGTTTATTTTCGAATTTCAATCCCTCTGGTAATTGGTAATCAATTAATTTTGTATATCTACCATTTTCATCCGCAAGGAAAATCCATCCTGTCGTTAAACCAGTTACATTCAACAGCTTTTCCAGCACAGCTTGAAGTACGTGATATGTATCATTTGAGGTATTCAACGTTTCTGCAATCTCTTTTAATATAACTAATTCATTTGTACGATTCTCTTGAAACATAATTCGTCTCCTACATACAAGATTTTAAATAGTACTTAACATAAATCATCTACTTTTCACTTTGTACTTATTCGTAACATTGATATAATGGTGAAAACATAGTTTTCATTATATCACTTGAGGGGGCTTTCATAATGACATTGAATAAGGCACTTACTATCGCTGGTTCTGACACAAGTGGCGGTGCTGGTATACAAGCAGATTTAAAAACATTCCAAGAACTTGGTGTATACGGAATGACATCTCTTACGACAATCGTAACGATGGATCCACATAACGGTTGGGCACATAACGTATTCCCAATCCCAGCTTCTACATTAAAACCACAATTAGAAACGACAATTGAAGGCGTTGGCGTAGATGCTTTAAAAACGGGTATGCTTGGATCAGTAGAAATTATCGAAATGGTTGCGGAAACAATTGAAAAGCACAATTTCGAAAATGTAGTAGTTGATCCTGTTATGGTATGTAAAGGAGCGGATGAAGCGTTACATCCTGAAACAAATGACTGCTTACGTGACGTTCTTGTTCCAAAGGCATTAGTCGTAACGCCAAACTTATTTGAAGCATATCAATTAAGCGGTGTGAAAATTAATTCTCTTGAGGACATGAAAGAAGCTGCAAAAAAAATCCATGCTTTAGGCGCTAAATACGTACTGATTAAAGGTGGTAGCAAACTAGGCACAGAAACTGCTATTGATGTGTTATATGACGGCGAAACATTCGATCTTCTAGAATCAGAAAAGATTGATACGACAAATACACACGGTGCAGGTTGTACATATTCTGCTGCAATTACAGCAGAACTTGCAAAAGGAAAAACGGTGAAAGAAGCAGTAAAAACTGCGAAAGAATTCATCACAGCTGCAATTCGTCATTCATTTAAGATTAACGAATATGTAGGACCAACACATCACGGTGCATACCGCAAATTCGTTGCACCGAAAGAACTTGTCTAACATAACGCTTTTTATTAATAAATTTAAAAATAGATTAAAACCCACAGAACATTTATTGTTCTGTGGGTTTTAATTACTTTACAGAAATCTTTTAAAGTACTCCCCGAATTCCTATGATGCTGAACTAACCTTGTTTCTACCATTTCTTTTTGAATAATATAACGCATCATCCGCTGATTGAATAAATTGCTCAGGTGATTTTTTATATTCTGAAAGCCCAACAGAAACTGTAATTTTAATTTTTTCCCCATTTTGCAGTTGAAATGAATGCTTTTCAACTGCTAGCCGAATTTGTTCCCCTATACGAGTTCCAAATGCTACTCTCTTTTTTGGTAACAACAGAGCAAACTCTTCGCCACCCTTTCGAAAGACTAAATTTGGGAATGGTGCATTYTCTAACAAAATACGCCCTAGTTGTTTTAACACTTCATCTCCAGCAGGATGACCGTACGTATCATTTACATACTTAAAGTGATCAATATCGATAAGTAATAAACAAAGTGAATCATTTTTCATATGCTTACTATCAATATGACGATTCATCTCAAAATCAAACTGTCTTACATTTCCTAGATTCGTTAATGCATCTATCGTTGCATAATGCTTCATCGTTTGAAATAATTCATTGGATTGCAATATGTAACTTGCACTTACAAATGTGATGTATGCCGCTACAATACAACAAATTAAATATAATATCACTACATATATATCCTTAAATAAAATATAAAGTGGTAGTATTAAAATAGACAAACTGTACACATTAAACCATATCCATTTTGTAAATATAGAAATCTTCATCCGCCAAATGAGAGTAATGCCAATCCCTATTGCCACGATAGTATAGCAAGCCAATTCAGAGGCTAAAGAATACTCAGTAAAAAATACCCGCGTTATTAAAATAATCATAACWGTTATACTACTAGCTATYGGGCCACCRATTATAATYGCCAAAACAACAGCTAAATAACGTAAATCCAACATAATATCTTCAATATGCACACCAAAATGCATCAACAATATACTCAATATTCCAGTTAAAATACCGACCAAACATTTCTGCCAAAAAGAGAATCCTTCTTTTAATGGCTTATCTCTTAAAAGCTGAGCACCCACAAAGATAAAGGACAGAATAATTGTCATATTTACAAATAGATCTCTAAACATAAAATAATCTCCCTACTTTTTCTTTTCCATCTATCCCTTTCTATATGCTATTGTATTACGTAATCCCTATAATTCCCAATCTTTTTTGTTTTACTGTTCCACGTGGAACAGTAAAACAAAAAAGGAGACGAAATTTCGTCTCCTCCATTAACAACATCGCGATATCTTTCCGCCTTTTGCATTAAATCTAGCTTCTTGTGCCTCAGCAAAAAATTGCTTTTGACATAGAATTTTCTCTTCTGGATGATGTAATTTCATGTGATTTACATACGTTTCATAACTTGGAACTCCGACAAGTAAACTAATAAATTGCTTTCTCTTTCCCCATACGTTCCGTAAATTTTTAAGCATAGTTCCTCGACTCACTTTCATCTTTTGGAATATATGGTGCCTCTTTTAACGGCATTGGCTTATTTCTTAATACTTGAATCCAAATTCGAAGTGCAGAAATTAATACAGCAATTACAACTATCATAAAAATTCCACAAAGTGCCGCATCAATATAGTCATTAAAAATAATTTGTTTCATTTGCGCAACATTTTTAGCTGGAGCTAATACCTTACCATCATCTAATGCTCCCTGAAATACTTTCGCATGTGATAGAAATCCTATTTTAGGATTTTCATGAAACAACTTTTGATAACCAGCTGTCATCGTTACAATAAGTAATCCTATAGTCGGAATAAGCGTTACCCAAACGTATGCCTTTTTCCCCATTTTGAATAAAATTGTCGTTCCAAGTAATAATGCAATCCCCGCTAACATTTGATTTGCAATACCGAAAAGTGGCCATAGCGTATTAATTCCACCGAGAGGGTCAACCACCCCTTGATATAAGAAGTACCCCCAGCCTAGTACGCATAACGTTGTAGCAACCACATTCGCTATTGTAGAATCTGTTTTCGCAAACGGCTTGTACACATGCCCTAAAATATCTTGAATCATAAATCGTCCTACACGTGTTCCAGCATCWATCGTTGTTAAAATAAATAGTGCTTCAAAAAGAATGGCAAAATGGTACCAAAATGCCATCATCGCCGTTCCACCTATTACTTGTGAAAATATATGTGCCATACCAATTGCTAATGTTGGTGCGCCACCTGTACGTGATAAAATGGTCTGTTCTCCGACGTTAACAGCAAGTTCTTTTAATTCATTCGGTGTAATAGCAAATCCCCACGAAGAAATAACTTGAGCCGCTTGTGATACATCTGTTCCGATCAGTGCTGCTGGACTATTAATTGCAAAATAAGTTCCTGGTGTTAATACACAAGCTGCAATCATAGCCATCGCTGCTACAAATGATTCCATTAACATTGCCCCATAACCAATTGGCTGTGCATGACCTTCTTGCTCAATCATTTTCGGCGTCGTACCTGATGAAACGAGAGCGTGGAATCCAGAGACAGCACCGCAAGCTATTGTAATAAATAAGAACGGAAATAAATTCCCAGAGAAAACAGGACCTGTTCCATCAATAAACTTAGATACTGCCGGCATCTTCAAATCTGGAGCTACAATTAAAATACCAATTGCTAATCCAAGTATCGTTCCTATTTTTAAAAATGTACTTAAATAATCACGTGGTGCAAGGAGCATCCAAACTGGTAATGCCGATGCAATGAATCCATATACGATAAGCATAATAGCAATTGTTTCACCACTAAAAGTAAACATACTTGCAAGTGTTGGATTTTCTGCTACATACTGTCCACCAATAAGCGATAGGACTAGTAGAACAATACCGATTACTGATCCTTCCCCTACTCGCCCTGGTCTAATGTAACGCATGTAAACTCCCATTAAAATAGCAATTGGAATTGTTGCTGCGATTGTAAACATTCCCCATGGGCTTCCAACAAGTGCCTTCACAACTACTAAAGCTAATACTGCTAATAAAATTATCATAATACCTAAAATACCAATCATCGCAATTAATCCTGTAACAGGACCAATTTCATCTTTAATCATTTCTCCTAATGATTTACCATTACGTCTCATTGAAGCAAATAAAATTACAAAATCTTGTACAGCTCCGGCAATAACTACCCCAACAATAATCCAAATAGTCCCAGGTAAATACCCCATCTGCGCCGCCAAAATTGGTCCTACTAAAGGACCTGCCCCTGCAATCGCAGCGAAGTGATGTCCGAATAAAACCCATTTATTTGTTGGAACATAATCCTTCCCATCATTTAACGTATGRGCAGGCGTTTGCCTATTATTATCTAGGCCAAAAACTTTCCTTGCTATAAATCTACTATAAAAGCGATAAGCAATCGCATACACTGATACAGCAGCAACTAATAGCCATACAGCATTAATTGTCTCACCTTGTGATAAAGCTATTACACCAAAAGCAGATGCTCCTACTGCTGCAATAACTCCCCAAAGTAAAATTGATTTCAATGTTTTCACGTACAATCCCCCCATTACTACTTCTTAGAGGAGATTGTACTAAATTTTCTGAATATTTAATTTGAATCCTCCTTATCATGAAGGATTTCTAGGCTATTATGTTAAAATTCTCTCATTACTTGTCATAGTTCAATTTTATTTCGAAGCCGTTTTACATAATTACGGCTTACTGGAATCGGTTGCTCATCGTACCTGTCTAAATGCAAATTATACGTGCCATTATAATAAGGTTTAAGTTCTTGTACATATGACATATTAATTAAATAGCTTTTATGTACACGTAAAAAATCATATGCATTTAGTTTATTTTCTAATTCCTGGAGTGTGTATGTTGAAATATACTGATTATTCGTTGTATAAATTGAAACGGTTTTATTTTCCTTATTTTTACTAATATATACAATATCCTCCGGGAGAATATAYCTAATCCCCTCATGGCCTTCTATCGGCAGTTTACGCAGATGACTCTTTGCTTTCTCACCTTGTTCTTTTCCCATTTTATATAAAATGAATTGTAAATCTTCTTCACGAAATGGTCGTAATAAATAATAAAACGCTTGGAAACGAAAAGCTGTAATTGCCTCTTCTATATCCTCACCAATAAAAATAAATTTCGTATAACAATTCACTTCTCGTAACAAACTCGAATATTCAAAACCAGTACCATCCATTAATTGCGAATTTAAAAAAACAAAATCAGGTGTATGTTTTTTCATTATTAGCAAAGATTCTGTTCCAGTTTTCGCTTCAAAACATTCTACATTTCGAATGTTTTCAGTAAAGTTCTCAACTAATTTTCTTCGCTCTTCTGTTTCTTCCATGATAAGTAAGATTTTCATTTATCCAGCCACCTAATTCCTTTGTCCATATGTCTTGTTGTATACATTCGCTTTAGTAAGAAATATTCCCTTTTTCTTACTATACCATTATTTATCTAAAAAAACAGAAAAAAGGAAACCACTTTGGCTCCCCTTTTCTTTTATCCCGATTGATGCGGGCTAATAATCAGTGGTTGATGGACAAAACACCACTGATTAAGGTTTCTCTTTATACTAATTCCCTCTGTTTCGTTTCTTGACCAAGTATAACTACAGCAAGTGCCCCAATTAAAATTGATCCACAGAAAATCGTAAATATTAGCGATAGTGAAGCTTGTGAAGCAACTAAATACCCTACTAATAGTGGTCCAAGAATACCACCAATACGCCCAAATGCAGCTGCCATTCCTGCACCTGTACCGCGAATAGTTGTTGGATACTGTTCCGGTGTATAAGCGTATAATGCACCCCAAGCACCTAAATTAAAGAAGGATAGTAACATACCCGCCACTATTAATGCTGTTAATGAATCCGCAATTCCGAACACATAAGCACTACATGCTGTACCAATTAAATACGTAACCAATACAAATTTACGACCAAGACGTTCAATAAACCATGCAGCTGTGAAATATCCTGGAAGTTGAGCTAAAGTCATAATGAGTACGTACTGAAAACTTTTTATTAAACTAAAGCCTTTCAGTACCATTACACTAGGTAACCAAAGGAACATTCCATAATAGGAAAAGACCACACAAAACCATAGAATCCATAACATAATTGTTGCTTTACGATATTCTCCAGACCAAACCGATTTTATATTTTCAATAACAGATGGCCTTTTGGCAACCTTTTGGAATCTTGGAGAATCGGGTAAATTCCATCTTAAATATAAAGCATATAACGCTGGAACTGCACTTAATACCATAGCAACTTCCCAACCGTATTTAGGAATAACAAAATATGAGATAAGAGCTGCGATTAACCAACCACCAGCCCAAAAGCTTTCTAATAGTACAACTATTTTTCCACGTTCGTGCGCTTCAACACTTTCTGATACAAGAGTAGATGCAACTGGAAGTTCCCCGCCAAGTCCCATACCAATTAAAAAGCGTAAAACGAGGAACATCGCGAATGTCGTCGTTAAAGCAGTTAAACCACTACCGATAGAAAATAGTAATAATGTAATAATAAAGACCGATTTCCGTCCTATTTTATCTGATAGTATCCCAAAAAGGAGCGCTCCTACTGCCATACCAATTGAATTAACGCTACCTATCCAACCCATTTCTTGAGTACTTAATCCCCAATCTTTTTGGAGTGCTACGATTACAAATGAAAGCATTCCAACATCCATTGCATCAAATAGCCAGCCAAGCCCTGCTATACCAAGTAGCTTTCGCTTCGAAATTTCTTTTACCTTGCTCACAAGAAGTCCTCCTTACACAGGTGTCTTTACACATCATTTTACATGTGTGTATTGCATAAGTAAAATACTTTCTTATAAAAATTCTCCTTCATCATTCCCAAAAAGTAAAATGTTTATCAAAAATAAACAAATAAAAAAAGTAGCGATGTTCCGCTACTTTTTTGAACGCATTACTTCTTTTAAAAATTCAGCTAATACTAACTGACGACGCCAACGTGTTGGATTACTACATAATCTGTAAAACCACTCTAAATGAATAGATTGAATCCATTTTGGCGCACGCTTTACCTCTCCAGCCCACACATCTAAACTACCGCCTACTCCAACAGCCATTTTCGTTTCTAAACGATGCTTATTGTTTTGGATAAAGTTTTCTTGTCTTGGAAAGCCAAGTGCAACAAGTAATAGATCTGGTAGGTGTACCAAGCATACCACTTGCTTTTACAACCCCAATACCATCAGGTGTAATTAAATCGGTATTTAGTAATGTTTTATGGAACTCTTCATCCTTTTTTGCACACATAACAATTTCAGGATTTGCTGTTACTACCTGAAAAGTATGAGTTTGCTCCAATTCTAGTTGTTCCTTTAAATATTGGACCGTTTCATCCATTGTCATTGTTGAGAAAGGAACACCTAGAATATCAACCGTTTGTACTGCCATATTTAACTATCCTCTCTATCATTAAAGGTTTTTCGCTATTAATTGCTTATATGTTTCTTTCGTATCTTCATATAATTTTTGAAGTGAGAAGTTCATAGTAGCATGCTCATAAATATGCTTGCCCATTACTGATAACTCTCCAGTTTTCCACTTATCATACGCCTCTTCTAATGCCGATGCCAATGCTTTTCCATCACCAGTTGGTACAATCCACCCATAAGTTTCATCTGCAATTAACGGTTCGATTTCTCCAGCTCTAGTCACAATTGATGGTACACGTTGATTTGCCGCTTCTAATAAAACTAATGGAAATCCTTCGCTATGGGAAGTTAACAAATTGACATGTGATGAAGCAAATAATTGTTTCACATCTTGACGATGCCCTAAAAATTCAACTTTATCATTAATCCCTTTTTCAGTAGCTAACGCCTTTAGTTCTCTTTCTAACGGCCCGTCACCAACTAATAACACTTTAATTTTYTCCAATTTTGTTTGTTGTAACGCATCGAATAAAACTTCATGTCCTTTAACAGGATGCAAACGCGCTACTTGGATTGCCGTAAACACATCTTCATCAATATTAAACATTTCCTTTTTATTATAGCCATCTGCTTTTTCCTGATCATATTCAATCCCGTTATAGATAACATGCATCTTTTCATTTGAAATACCTAATGCGGCTAAGCTTTTTTTCAACCTATTCGTTACAACAAAAAATAAATCTATATTTTTTAAAGCTTTCAAATTTAATTTAGTAAAAATCCAGCCTTTTAAGCCTTGTTTAGTAAAATCTTGAAATGGATCACTATGAATTGTCGTAACCCATTTTGCCGCGAATTTCTTCTTCATTAGAGAAACAAAGAAATTCGCCCTAGGACCGTGTGTATGAACTACATCAAATTTTTCTTTATTAATGAATTCACTTATGTTCTTTAAAATGGATAAATCATAGCGAGATTTTTGTGAAAACACATGAACTTTTATTCCTAGCTCTCTTGCTTCTTTCGCAACAATTCCATCTTCAAATACTGCTAATTCTACTTCACCATCCGGAAACTGATCGAGCAGTGAAATAATATGTGTTTTTCCTCCACCATCTTCTGCCCCTGCATTCATATGCAATATCCTCATATTTTTTCCTCCTTTAAATCCTCGCTACATTTCCATCTATCTTTATTTTACTGTACTAAAAAATAAAAGCTAACAAAAGTTAGCTTTTATTTTTATCATTCAATTTCTAAATCTACAATTAGACAAGCTAACACCACTACAAAGTAAATCCCTACTCCTGGTGCTGTCAAAATATGTCCTGCAATATATGCAATACCTAATGCTAATACTAAGCTTGCTGTAATCATTCCATATTTCACATTAAATATTTCCTTAAATCTTGTAACAAATGCTAGTAGGATTCTTACGCCGTAATAAATAAATGGAATCATCATTAACGCAAAACCAATAATTCCGAAATCATAAAACCAATCATGGAAGTCCATTTCGATTAGCTTCGGATCTGGCTCTTTTTGTTCATTATACTTAAAGTTACCTGCGTAACCCATTCCTAATAACTTTTGTGACGTTGGCGCTTCTTTAAAGAACTGCTTATGTCGCTCTTCATATACTTGACGTCCACTGAAAATAAGATTTTCTTGATTTTCTTTCTTTTGCTCTTTCTCAAGCTCTTTCTTAACTTCAGCTTCTACCTTCGCCTTTTCTTCTGGTTTCTCAACTTTATGTTGTTTTTCTTCTTTTTTAATTTTCTCTTTAATTTCTTTTTCTTTTTGACCTTGCTGCGCTACATTTTGTTCTGATAAATAATTGTTATGAATACCCATATTTTGTGCTAATGGCGTCATTTTAAACGTTCCAACAACACCAGCCAATAGGAAAATAGCAATTAATCCATTAAGTACAAGAGACCTTTTGTTTGGATTTCTTCTATCAAACAATAATTGTAGTACGATAATCCCGATTGCTGCTGCTAACGTAGCACCAATTGAGCCCATCCCTACTTTCGTACCAACTTGAATTAACGAGTAAATCATTAAAAGCGATGGAATCCAATATAAAACGTGTTTCACGCTCTTTGTTTTTTGAATAGAATATAGTACCACAATAGGGAAAATAATAGCTAAGATTGACCCTAGTTCATTACCTGCATAGAACCACCCTCGGGAACCAACTTTCATCCATTGATAACTACCAAAGTCTGTAGATGTCGAAATAGAAATAACCATAATAGCGTTAATGATTAATGTTGAATACACAATACTATTTCTGACTTTGTCACTAATATTTACTTTCTTTTTCAATGATTTTAAAGCTAAAATGTATGATCCTAGCATGATATATATATATAATGCCTTCGCAACAAACTTAACTTCTTCACCAAGTACAATAGGATTCTTAACTAGTTTATTATTAATAAACCCTATCCCTAAAACTACTGCTAATAGTATTAAGTAAATTAAAAACTTCCTATTTTCCTTCTCTTTTGCCTGAATTAAAATGTAAATACCACCAACAGCCATAATAAGAAATCTTACCAAAATTCCAACAGTGGCATTTGACTTTAATAAAACGATACTAAGAGACGTTAATAAATCTAAAACAGGCTGTAAAATAATAAAAAAGAGCAAAAAATGCTCAAATCTAACCCTAGCTTGATTTGCTAACATTCCAAGACCTCCATACAAAATCTTCACATTATCTTTTAATCATAGTTTTCTACTGTTTAAACACACCTAGCAATTATAACATAACTCATATTTAAATTGAGAACTATTTTTCATGCCGAAACTAGTCAAGTCCAGCATTATTAGTAACCGAAAACATTGTCCTTTAGCTATCCTTCCCTATCCCTATAAAAACTATCTAACACATATGCACTTATTTTCGACCGTACAGAAATATTTTTTTATCATTTTATACAAATGTACAAAACGGACTTATCTTATTGTACCATCCCTCCAACTAAGCTACATCAAAAAACTATACTATTAATCTTTCCACACTTTTTCGCTTTACTTTATTGCTACTTATCAAGCATTTTCAAACGCTTTCTTTAGCTATTTYATCCATTTTTCTACATGTAGCGAAAAGTAATTGTTATTTCCAAAACTTTAGTGTATATTTTTTCTCTGGAACATCTTTAAGAGGAAGGAATTAAAGCCATGTTATTAATCGATATATTTACGTTTCTTGGCATTATCGCCGCTGCCATTTCTGGTACATTAGTTGGTTTAAAAAAAGATCTAGATTTATTTGGTGTCCTTTGTTTAGCTGTAGCTACTGCGCTCGGCGGCGGTATTATTCGTGATATTATGATTGGTAACCTGCCTCCTGTCGCATTTGTAAAACCCATTTACTTTTTCGTAAGTGTACTATCAGCATTATTCACATGTATGTTTTTTGAGCGCATTAATAAACTTCAAGTCGTTATTATGCTTTCTGATGCTGTTGGTTTAGGGGTATTTACAGCTATTGGTGCAAATGCAGCAATGTCACATCACGTTGACGCCTCGTTTTTAGTCGTTTCAATGGGAGTTATTACAGGTATTGGGGGCGGTATTTTACGTGACATTTGCGCTCAAGATATCCCGTATGTATTCCGAAAAGAGATATATGCAATTGCTTCTATTCTAGGAGCAGTTAGTTTCTTAATTACACATGCAATGGGGGCACACATATTAGCTTTCTATGTCTGTTTATTAGTAACATTCGTTATTCGTGTAGTCACCGTAATATATAATGTACATTTCCCAGTTTTCTTTAAAACACATGCAAAAATTAATAAAGGCCATTAAGAGAATTCTACATAGAATTCTCTTAATTTATATACAATTCCATATACTATAGAGTAATTGTATATAAAAATATATAATTACATTAGAACAAAAAATGAAAACGCTTTATAAACAGGGGGAAGAATGATGCTTGGGGTTTTTAAAAAAAATAAAACAAACACCAGTATAATTGAATTAAGCAAAGGCCAACAAATCATATTTAACGTGCCTGCTAATTCTGAACTAAAAACTCAAATGGATATGCTACATATTTCAAAGGAAGATTTACAAATTGTTAAAGTATTACAGCCATTTATTTATGAGGAAATAGATTGGATAACAGAAAAATTCTACACCAACATCACAAAACAACCTAATTTAATTGCTGTTATTGAACGCTACAGCTCTATTCCCAAATTAAAACAAACTTTAAAGACACATATTAAAGAATTGTTCAGCGGGAATATGAATGAAGATTTTATTGAACAACGTGTTAGAATTGCAAAAAGGCACGTACAAATTGGTTTACATAGAAAATGGTATACCGCTGCTTATCAAGAATTATTCCGCTCCGTCATAAAGATTTTGCAAACGAAAATTTCAACGATAGACGATTTTTCTTATTCTATAAACGTAATAAATAAATTATTCACATTAGAGCAAGAACTTGTTATTGCAGCTTATGAATCCGAATATGAGAGAATCCAAAAAGAACATGAAAAAGAAAAAGAACTGACAACTATGACGATTACACATATTGCAACAGAACTAGCGGCAGTATCTGAAAAAACAAGCTCTTCTATTCAACAGTTAACATCTAAATCAGAAAGTATCGTAGGAATTGCAAAAACAGGTACATCATTAGCTACGACATCAGAAGAAAAGGCCAATAAAGGAAAAGAACAATTAAATCTGCAAAACAAACGAATGGAAAGCATCCAAACGAATATGGAAACTATCATTACTGATACTCATGAACTTCTTGATATTTCTAACAAAATTAACGAAATCATTGATATTGTAAAATCAATCGCCGAGCAAACAAATTTACTAGCATTAAATGCYGCTATTGAATCTGCACGTGCTGGCGAATTTGGTAAAGGTTTTTCAGTCGTAGCGGGAGAAATCCGAAAGTTATCAGAGCAAACGAAAGAATCAATTTCCAACGTTACAAAACTCGTTGAAAAAACTAATGAACAAATTATACACGTCTCTTCTTCCGTGGAACAAATAAACTCTCTCGTATCTGAAGGGACAGATAGTATGCATGCGACAGATCAATATTTCCAAGAAATCGTAAAAGATATGTCTAACTCTAAAGAACAAAATAAAAAAATTGAAAATGAATTAGAGACTATCTCACAAGTAATGAAGAGTATTCAAGACGATTCCTCAACGATGGCCTTAACAGCGGATAATTTACAACTAGAACTAAACCGATAAGACGAATCGATACAAAGTGGAGATTCGTCATCTCCGCTTTGCATTCATCCTTATCATCCATCTACAAAAAAAGAATCCAAAATGGATTCTTTTATTTTCTGAAAAATATTTTTTGGCAATAAAAATAACTCATATAAACACCAAAGCTTTGTAAAATAAACAAAGCTGGCATAATAATATTATAATATGCCATATCTACTCGGAAGAGCCTTAACGACACGTATCCGGTAATTAATAATACAAACAACATATATCCTTCATTTTGCTGTTTCTTAATTAGAAAATGTAATAAAGCTATGCCCATAAATAATGTCACCACTATATATATAAGCTTTTCACATTTAAAAATAATAGAATTTATTCCCTCGTCTGAAAGCTGGTTAATAACTGGTTTTAACAGTTTAAATCTTTCTACTTCCATTTTTTTTAACTCTTGATCAATGTGCTCTTTTACACTTTTATTTTTGGATGTTTTTTCTTCATTTTGACTTTTTCCAATTAAAACAGATTGAACATAAGTCTGATTAGAAATCGTATACTGTGACATTCCCATCATCTTGATACCATAGCTCACACCAAAATGAGTACTATAAAACAGAATAAGTATTCCCATCATTTTTAATAGTAATTTTTGTTTYGTTGCTGATTGAAATAATTCAATTAACAGCACATATACAACTATAAAAATAGGTAAAAATAACCCCATTGGGAAAATCATATTGCTAAGCGCAAATAAAATGGCTGAAATTACCCACATATAAGGATGGTCTAATCCCTTATATAAAAATATGTAACAAGCACAATAAAATAAAAATATTGCGAGTGATTCCGCCGTTAATACAGAACTCATAAATATATTTGGAATATATAAAGCGTAAAACATTGATGCAATACGACCACACTCTTCTCCAAAGACCATTGACGCAATGCGATAAATGAAAAATGCAGTTCCTGTACAAAATAAAATATTAAATAATTGTAAAGCGAATACCGTATCACCAAATATATGAATGATGATCGATTCATAAATAATAAAAGGTAACTGTGCTATATTCTCTATATTATTGCCAATTGCAATCTGCTTTGCAGACTCATACATAGCTTTCATATCACCTATCATTGGAACATCTACAAATAGAACTGTGATAAGTCTTACAACTGTAGATATGCTTATAAGAAAAACAAGAAATTGTTTATCTGTAAAACGATATTGCAAAATTGATGCTACTAACAAAATAAGAATAACAAAAATCACTAATACAATTGTTATACTTGTTGTACTTCCTCCAAAAAATTGCTTACTTGTTTCAAAAGCCGACCAACAACTATAGACAAAAAATGCGAGCATCGCACCAATCATTATTTTACTGAAGAAAGACGAAAAATTTGTTCTTATATGATTCATATGTCCATTGCACCTCTATTTCCATTCATAACAAAACGATTCTATCATGAATAAGCACAAGGTTAATAGGGAATTTCTATGACAAATACATAGTCATTACTTTTTCACTTGCAATGTAAGCGAATCCTCTTTTACACTACATTTTATATATGATAAATTTTCTTTCAGTTACATGAATACAAATACAGAAATTTCAATAAAGTGAAACWTTAATCCACGGGGGTTTTGTTCATCCCCCACTGACTATTAGCCCGCAAATAGTGGGATAATCCTCTTTTGGAACACTTTACTTCATTAAATATCTAATATGGGTACTCCACTTACACATGTCACTCTGATTGAAAACAGAAAATAGGGGATGAATATATGGAAAAGAAATTCATGCGAGAATCAAAAGCAATTAAAACAACACGTGTTTTTCCTAACGATTTAAATAATCACCAAACACTTTTCGGGGGGAAATTATTAGCAGAAATTGATAGTATAGCTTCAATTGCAGCTGCGAGACACAGCCGCAAACATTGCGTAACAGCATCTATCGATTCCGTTGATTTTTTAACTCCAATTCACCAAGCAGATTCTGTTTGTTATGAAGCATTCGTATGTTATACAGGAAAATCTTCAATGGAAGTTTTCGTAAAAGTAATTGCAGAGGATCTACTAGCAGGCGAGCGTAGAATGGCCGCAACGTGTTTCATTACATTTGTCGCATTAAAAGACGGAAAACCTTCATCTGTACCACAAGTAATTCCTGAAACAGAGGAAGAACATTGGCTACATACAACTGGTTCAGAGCGTGCAGAAAATAGAAAAAAAGGACGTTTAAAAAGTAAAGAAATGGCTGAAGTGTTAACTTTAAGTAAGCCTTGGAATATTTAATTGCACTTAGCACAGGTAAACATACCCATATGTTTGCCTGTGTTTTTTAATTTACCTTGAATTAAGATACACATAATCCTTATTGACAATGAGCCACTAACTTGTCCTTTATTTTGCTATACTATTAGTGTTATAGTATATAAGGCTTACTAAAAATGATACTGCCTATTAATGTATAAAGGATGGTGCAATATGTCTGTTGAGGTACCCATTGTAATACCTAAAACTTTAATTATTATTCCCGCTTATAACGAAGAAGAAGCGATTGCAGATACATTAACAAGACTTTTAGAACTAAAAGAACACTTTTCAACGTTAGATATTTGTGTAATTAATGATGGTTCACACGATAAAACTGCCAAGATTGTAACAAAATTCCCAGTCCATCTTGTAAACCTACCCTATAATTTAGGTATAGGATCAGCTGTACAAACCGGCTATAAATATGCTTATGAGAATGATTATGATATCGCTATTCAATTTGATGCCGATGGACAACACAATCCTGAAGATTTATACAAAATTATCCAACCTATCGCTGAAAATCAATGTGATATGGTGCTAGGATCTCGATTTACAGAAAAAACTGCATATAAAGGCAGTCTTTCAAGACGAATTGGAATATTTTACTTTACCGCTTTATTAAAATTACTAACGAAACAAACTTTTATGGATCCAACATCTGGATACCGTGCTATCAATCGGGAAGTCATTAAAATTTTCGCGCACAACTATCCGAAAGATTATCCAGAGCCCGAAGTTCTCATTCACTTAAAAAAGAAAAACCTTCGCATTAAGGAAATATCAGTYAATATGCAAGAAAGACAGGGTGGACAATCTTCTATTACACCTTTAAAATCTGCATATTAYATGATTAAAGTAAGTTTAGCTATATTAATGCAAAAAATTGTGAAAGGTTGATAATATATGCCTATAATTACCTTTTCATTTATCTTTATCCTATTGTTATTTTTCTTGATTATTAACTCAATACGTCGTGGTGCTTTAGACACAAAATATTCGATCTTGTGGATTTTTGTTTGTATCGCGATGGCGGTTCTAAGTTCTACAGATAAAATCATAAATTGGATTGGGAAGCTATTACACGTAGAATACCCACCATCTGTTTTATTCCTGTTCGGACTTTTATTCTGCTTTATTTTAATTTTTGATTTAACCCGCAAGGTTTCTAAGCAGCATCACCAACTTGTAACATTGACACAAGATTATGCACTGCTAAAACAAAAATTAAATAATAAAGAACAAAATGATTCTTTACACGATGCATAATTAAAAATGACCTGCTTTCTAAAAATAGAAAGCAGGTCATTTTTTTAAATATATCTCTTAGATAAAATATTTTTATAAATCCAATCGAATTATATAACTTTCATACAATTTTTTCTTATTATAATTCCTTATTTCATGCAACAAAATATATAAATATTTCTTTTCATGTATCTATTTTAGGAATGGTCTGCTAACCCTCATAACAGTTGCGACAACACCTACACCTATCATTATAAATAGCATTGGCATCAATGGAAGTGCATAACGATCATACGCAAAGTACAAGCTATTAAAATACGTTTGGAATAGAATGTTTATCCATAGGAATGAATACTCTCTCCATCTTCTCCAACAGAATGCAAATGCTAGGATTGAGCAAATTATGAAGCCTGTTTTAATTGGTTCATAAATTTTCTTCATATCTTCTCCAGATATATCAAAAATACTAATTGTAGTTCCTGGATAATAATATGCCTTCTCCCAGAAAATTTGTGGTTTCAAAATTAAATAACTTTTTAGCATTGACCATTTATCTGTATGCCACCATTCCTTAATACGGTCCATCGCTACTTCTTGTTGCTTCTCCATTAATTCATGCGCTTCTATATCTGGATACTTAGCAAGGATTTCCGCATCAATCTCTTCCATACTTTTTCCACCTGGATAACCCTCACCTTGATATGTGCCAAGTAGTAACGGATTCCCTGCACCCGATGTAAGTGGTATAAATTTATGGAATTGAATATAATTACGCGCCCACCAAGGACCCAGTACAACAAATAGCAGCAACACACTAATAAGAGCTTGTTTTATCATTAGACGGAATGGATAACGCTTTGTTAGAAGGTATACAAATAAAAGAATTGGATATAAAGCGATTTGTACCCTGAAATATAATGTTACAAAGTAGAATAATAAAATAATATAAAAATCTTTCATTGAATGCGTATCTGCTAATTTTAAGCTCCAATATAACAGCCCCAATGAGAGAAATAAAAACGGACTTTCTGTCAACGTCAAGTTCTCTACTACGACTTCAGGAGGATATAACGCTAATAACAATGCAGCAATTAATCCTACTGCTGGATTTAAAATATATGTACCAATCTTATAGGTCATATAAATACTTAAAATACCAAAAGTTATCATAACTAATTTGACACATAAAACACCTAAGCTTCCGTGCCCAAATATGAAGAATATGCCCGCTAATAAAAATACTTGCCCAGGCATAATATGGATAGTTGGTTTTGTCGGATCATGATACGTTAACATACCAGTTTCTAAAAAATTGACAGCATTTTTTTGATACATTAAATCATCACTACCAAGTGTTAAATCACTGCCATATGTTGTTAAAGTCATTAAC
>NZ_JBFTMA010000077.1:0-11154 GCF_056396725.1 Bacillus sp. 05T31 | reverse complement strand
ATGTACAGAAGAAAGACACAACGTTTGTCCAAACTGCGGCGGCGAGTTAGTACGTAGACCGAAAAAGAAACAGTAAAAAGCAAAGCGAAATCGCTTTGCTTTTTACTGTTTTTTGAGTATATGAAATTATATCAATCACAACTTAAACATTCAAAAACTTAACACAAACAGGCTCAGGTACAACAACATCCGATTGTAAAAGAGTTAGCTTCCCTGTAGTTTCATTTCTTGAAAATAGCACAAGACTATGTGACTTTTCATTTGTAGCAACAAGGAACTTTTCAGTAGGATCTAATACAAAGTCCCTTGGCCAATTTCCTTCTGTGGATGTATGTTCAACGAATGTAAGCTTACCTGAATTTTGATCTACACTGAAAACGGCAATACTATTATGGCCGCGATTGGCTGCATACACAAAGTGGCCGTCAGAAGAGATATGAATAGCACTTCCTTGACTATTTCCATCAAATTTTTCTGGAACGGTAGAAATATACTGTAATTCTGTAAAGGATCCTTCTTCCGAATTATATGTTAACACAATGACCTCTGAACTTAGCTCAGTCATCACATAAGCGTACTTTCCATTCGGGTGAAAAGTAATATGTCTTGGACCACTTCCTGGATTTACAGATAAGCTATTCACTTCTATTAATGTACTATCTTTTATTTCATACGTAATTAATTTATCAATCCCTAAATCAACACCCACCACATATTTTTCATCAGGAGTATATCCCGCGTAATGTGCATGTGGTTTTTCTTGTCTTTCTTTATTCGGACCTGAACCTTCATGTTTCATAATAGATGTGACAGGATTTACAGTTCCATCTTCTTCATTAACTATGAAAAACTCAATCGTTCCTTTATGGTAATTTGCTGTAACTACTATGCGATTCTTACTATCAACACTAATATGACAAGGAGAAGCACCTTCTACTACTTGTCTATTTCCCGCCTTTAGCTCTCCAGTATGACTGTCAATCGAATAAGCAGCTACACCACCAGCTTCTCCTTCCTTTACAACAGAATAGAGATATTCATTATTTCGGTTAATCGTTACATATGTAGGGTTATCAAGCTTAGCCACAAGTGTTACATTACTAATTTTTTTTGCTTCCGCGTCTAAAGTAAAAGTATATATTCCTTCGCTATCTTCTTTCGTGTAAGTTCCAACATATCCAATAAACTCTTTGTTATCCTTCATTTTCATAACCCTCTCCCTATAGTTTTCGTTCATCATACTTCTTACTAAGTAGCTTTAAACTATTTTATATTGAAAGAATATCCTAAAAATCGGAGTACCTCTTTATAAGTTACCATATTTATCTGCCAAATAGCCTCTAAACCCATTTTTTCTGAAAAGCTGCTATACTTTCATATTCTTCTTCCAACTGACGGGACAGACGAATATAGATAGGTGTTAAATMTTTATATWTYTCCACACTTTTCATRTTTGGCTCATGATAAAAATTKGCACCTAYCATWTYAGAAACTACRTGTAATGTATCTAYTTCACCTAAGCTATATAAACCRAGGATWGCMGCTCCTAGGCAAGARCTTTCGAAACTTTCAGGAACRTATACGTCTTGATGAAARATATCMGCCATCATCTGTCTCCAAAGTTCTGACCTTGCAAAGCCTCCAGTGGCATGAATTTTTCTCGGTTCGCCAATGAGCTCTTTTAAAGCAAGAAGAACGGTATATAAGTTATAGATTACTCCTTCTAAAACAGCACGGATAAGATGTTCTTTCTTATGATGTAATCCAAGTCCAAAAAAAGATCCTCGCGCATTAGCATTCCATAAAGGAGCTCTTTCTCCTGCTAAATATGGAAGAAATAA
The DNA here is from genome assembly GCF_056396725.1 of Bacillus sp. 05T31. Lineage (NCBI taxonomy): Bacteria > Bacillati > Bacillota > Bacilli > Caryophanales > Bacillaceae > Bacillus > Bacillus sp. 05T31. The sequence continues at coordinate 9,313 of NZ_JBFTMA010000077.1, read as the reverse complement.
TAAACCGTCCGATCCAGGGTTAACTTTTGCTGCTATTTCAGTAAGCACTTCATATGGATCTTTTCCTAAACGCTTCGCAAGCTCAATCTCTGAAGTGCCTAATTGGTCACGAGCCCATCTAAAAATCATCCCACCGTTATTAACTGGCCCGCCAATTACCCAATGCTCCTCAGTTAGCGCATAACAAAAAATCCGCCCCTTAGGATCTGTTACAGGATGATTTGTTACAGCTCGCACTGCACCGCTTGTACCAATTGTAACAGCTACAACCCCAGGCTCTATTGCATTTACACCTAAATTAGATAGTACTCCATCACTCGCTCCTACTACAAAGGGTGTAGAAACAAGTACATTCATCTCTTTTGCAAGTTCCTCATCTAACCCTCTTAAGCTGTGCGTCGTTGGAACGAGTTTTGAAAGCTTTTCACCTGAAATCCCTGCAACACGAAGAGCTTCCTCATCCCATTTTAAAGATTTCAAATTGAACATTCCTGTTGCTGATGCTATAGAATAATCAATTACATATTCCTTAAATAACTTATAGAAAATATACTCTTTAATAGAAATGAATTTATAGCTTTTTGCGAATAACTCTGCATGCTCATTCTGAAGCCAAACTAATTTCGAAAGTGGTGACATAGGATGAATTGGTGTCCCAGTACGAAGATAAATTTCATGACCATTCATATCAYTCTTTATTTTYTCTGCCCAGCTKGCGCTTCTATTATCTRCCCAAGTGATACATCTCGTTAACGGMTTCCCYKCTTCGTCWAYAGCAATGACACTATGCATTGCCGAACTAAAAGARAYRCAAAGAATATCAATCGGCTGTATATTACTTGATTGTACAGTTTCTTTAATCGTATGTATCACTGCTTGRAAAATCTCTTCTGGATCTTGTTCYGCTGTTTCTGGCGCGGGAGAATGTAAAGGGTATTCAATCCCATGGCTTGCAATAACAGATCCATCAATTGAAAACAAAACTGATTTTGTACTAGTTGTCCCAATATCTACACCAATCATATATTTTGAGCTCACTATGTAACCCCTTTCAAAWTATTCCTATAACAAAAGAGCACCCACAAAGTTCTTCCTTGGGTGAGAAGGATATTTACATATACATACTTGAGAGTACCATGATTTATACGAAAAAAGACTCTCCCTTATGAGAGTTACGTCTTAATAAACTTTACACTCATAAGGGGGTCCTTTTCATAACTATTGTGCTATTTTAAAAATGAATCGTTTCTTTTTATATTGCCGTTTTCACGTAATAAGATGCCAAACTCGAGATTAAGTTTACAGGATGAAGTTACATAGGGAGTGGCCCTCTCGTGAAAAAGCAATTAGTGAAAACTTCACTTCATTATAATTTAGGCGCTTTTGCCCAGTCCGCAGCAAACTTTTCAATACCTTGATCTGTTAATGGATGCATAGCAAGTTGTTCAATTACTTTATAAGGAATTGTTGCAATGTGAGCACCTGCCAGCGCTACACGAGTTACATGATCTGGGTGTCTGACAGAAGCCGCAATAATTTGTGTATCTAATTGATGAACATCGAATAATTCAGCAATTTTAGCAACTAATAATACGCCATYTTCAGAAATATCATCTAAGCGWCCTAAAAATGGAGAAACRTACGTTGCACCTGCTCGRGCAGCTAAAAGTGCTTGGTTCACAGTGAAAATAAGKGTAACGTTCGTTTTMACACCTTTTTCWGTWAGATAGCGACAAGCTTCTAATCCYGCTARYGTCATCGGAAGTTTTATCGTGAYKTTTTTATCGCCACCGTTAATTTTAATYAGYTCTTCTGCTTGGGCGATCATTTCTTCAGCTGTAACAGCATCTGGCGTTACCTCTGCCGAAACAGATTCAACTTTAGGTACTGCCTGACAAATTTCTGCGATACGGTCTTCAAACTTAACGCCCTCTTTTGCTACTAAAGAAGGATTCGTTGTAACACCAGCTAAAACTCCTAGTTTATATGCTTTTTTTATGTCCTCAAGATTTGCAGTATCAATAAAAAACTTCATGATCCATTCCCTCCATTTTTTAAACGTTAACGAGTTATAATTTTAAGATGTTTATCCCGCTATTTGCCGGGCAGTAAGACCCCCACCTCAAAATTCAGCGAAGCAAAGAAGTTAGGTTTGGGGTCGGGCTTCCCGTAAAAGCCCGATTGGTGAAGGCTAATAATCAGTGGGGGATAAAGAACCCCCACTGATTAAAGTTTCACTTTATTTCTTTTCTACTGCATGTCCGCCAAATTCATTGCGCAGAGCTGCTACAACTTTTCCTGTRAAMGTATCATTGTCTAATGAACGGTAGCGCATTAATAATGCCATTGCGATAACAGGCGTCGCTGTTTGAAGGTCTAATGCTGTTTCTACTGTCCATTTTCCTTCACCAGAAGAATGCATAACTCCCTTAATTTCATCCAGTTTTGCATCTTTAGAAAATGCATTTTCAGTCAATTCCATTAACCATGAGCGAATTACTGAACCGTTGTTCCACACTCTTGATACTTTTTCATAATCGTAATCAAATTCACTCTTCTCTAAAATCTCAAATCCTTCACCAATAGCAGCCATCATACCGTATTCAATTCCGTTATGAACCATTTTTAAGAAGTGACCACTACCAGCTTTTCCAGCATATAAGTATCCATTTTCTACAGCTGTATCGCGGAAGATAGGTTCAACGATTTCCCAAGCTTCTTGATCTCCTCCGATCATGTAACAAGCACCATTACGAGCCCCTTCCATTCCGCCAGAAGTTCCTGCATCCATAAAGTGAATGCCATCTTTCTTTAATTGCTCATATCGGCGGATAGACTCTTTATAATGTGAATTYCCAGCTTCAATTAAAATATCTCCTTTTGATAACAGCGGTGTAACTTCACTAATGACAGAATCAACAACAGCGTGCGGAACCATAACCCAAAGAATTCTTGGTGATTGTAATGACTGAACAAGTTCGTTTAAACTAGATACACCTGTAGCTCCATACTCTTTCATTTCTTCCACTGCACTCGTATTTAAATCGAATGCTACTACTTCATGTTTATGATCCATTAAATTTTTCCCTAAATTTAATCCCATTTTACCTAAACCAATTAATCCTACTTGCATAATATAATTCCTCCTCAAATCATCTTTTATTAAAAATCCATATCACTACGATTTTGAATACCTTTCAGCACTAATAAGTTGATAGGTCCAGAAAGGTATTCACAGTCATAGCTTAAGAATTCAATACATTTTTTGTAATTTGAACAACATTTTCTGTCGTAAATCCAAATAGATTCATGACTTCAGCCCCAGTTCCTGAAGCTCCAAATGTTTCAATCGACAGTATTTTTCCTTCCTGTCCTACATAACGCTCCCAGCCGAGAGATACACCCATCTCAAGCGATACTCGTTTTGTTACAGAAGATGGCAGAACCGATTCTTTATATTCTTTCGATTGACGATCAAATAACTCCCAGCTCGGCATTGCAACGATACGAACAGAAACATGGTCTTGTTCTAATTTTGCTTTCGCACTAACAGCCAAGGATACTTCAGAACCTGTCGCAATTAAAATAACATCCGGATTTTCATTTGTTTGCGTTAATACATAAGCTCCTTTAGAAAGATTCTCTATGTTCGCTTTCGTTTCATCAAACACCGGTAAATTTTGACGGCTAAGTACTAAAACGACTGGACCATCCGTTTGCTGTAAAGCATAAGCCCAAGCACTCGCTGTTTCATTTGCATCTGATGGGCGGACAACTGTTAGACCAGGAATTGCCCGAAGAGCTGCCAATTGTTCAATTGGTTCATGCGTTGGACCATCTTCTCCTACAGCAATCGAATCATGCGTAAACACATAAGTAACAGGTAACTTTTGCAATGCAGCAAGTCGAATCGATGGACGAAGATAATCATTAAATACAAAGAATGTACTTACGAAAGGTTTTACTCCTCCATGAAGAGCCAGTCCGTTAGCTGCCGCACCCATTGCATGCTCACGTACACCGAAGTATATATTTCGGCCAGCAAACGATTCTACTGCATACACTGCTTCACCTTTTATATCTGTCATAGTGGAATGCGAAAGATCCGCACTTCCACCAAAAATAGAAGGTATCGATTTCACATAATGATTAATAGCTTCTCCACTTGCAACACGAGTTGAAATAGTTTTACCAGTATTAAAGGATAGAATGTCATTCGCTTCGATTAAAACCTCACCTGTAATCGCTTTTTCTAATTCATCTGCTAGTCCAGGATTCGATTCGCTGTATAAGTTGAACTGCTCATTCCAGTCGTTGTCTTTTTCAATACCTTTTTGTTTCAGTTCATTAAAATGAGCTTTCACTTCTTCAGGTACAAAGAAATCTTCCTCATAATTCCAACCATACACTTGTTTTGTCGCTGTTGCCTCTTCTACTCCAAGCGGATTACCATGTGCTTTGTTCGTTCCAGCAACTTTTGGACTTCCATAACCTATAATTGTTCTGACTTCTATAAGAGTAGGTTGGTCCGTATTTTCTTTCGCTAATGTAATGGCTCTTGTAATAGCCTCAACATCGTTTCCATCTTCAACTCGTACATACTGCCACTGTGCAGATTCTACCCTTTTCTGAATGTTTTCAGAGAAAGCAATGTTTAATTCACCATCAAGTGAGATTTCATTTGAATCATATAGCACAATTAACTTACCAAGTTTCATATGCCCTGCCATTGACATCGCTTCATAAGAGACACCCTCCATTAAGTCACCGTCTCCAACTAAAGCGTACGTATTGTGATCTATAATAGAATGACCATCCTTATTAAACTTCGCCGCTAAATGAGCTTCCGCCATTGCCATTCCTACAGCATTTGCAATCCCTTGTCCTAATGGGCCTGTAGTCGCTTCAACTCCAGGAGTATGTCCAAACTCAGGATGTCCTGGTGTTCTACTATTTAACTTTCTGAAACTTTTCAAGTCATCAATCGTAACGTCATATCCAGCTAAATGAAGTAGGCTATATAGTAAGCTAGATCCATGTCCCGCCGATAAAACGAAACGATCACGGTTAAACCATTTTGGATTATTAGGATTGTAATTTAAATGATTCGCCCATAATGCATAAGCCATCGGTGCCGCTCCCATCGGAAGACCTGGATGACCTGAATTTGCCGCGTTAATAGCATCAATCGATAAAGTACGAAGTGTATTAACTGCTAATTGGTTCATGTTATGTGCCATAGTAATTGTCCCCCTAAATACCTTCATTTCAGAATGTACTTATTTTTCAATTTTTCGATCTAACCACCATTTAAATTCACTTTCTTGCAATAAAGCATTAGCCGCATCTGGACCATATGAACCCGACTGATATTCATGAAGTGGCAATAAGTTTTCCTCGAATGCTTCAAGAATTGGCTGTACCCATTCCCATGACAATTCAACTTCTCTCCAATGTGCAAAGAATGTAGAGTCTCCACTCACAGCATCATGGATGAGTCTTTCATACGCTTCAGGTACTCCCTCATCCGCTTGTTCGCAAGTAAAATTAATACGGATCGGTTCAATCTCTCCATTTTTCAATGGGTTTTTACTATTTAACTGTAATGAAACATTCTCACCTGGACTAATTTCAATTATTAATAAGTTAGGTTCTGCATTTGGATTATTATCTTGATATTGCTGTTTTAACGTATTTTTAAATTCGATTACAATACGAGTAGACTTTTCTTTCATTCTTTTGCCTGTTCGTATATAAAAAGGAACGCCAGTCCAAAATGGATTATCGATCCATAAGCGAGCAGCAATAAATGTGTCTATGTTAGAAGAAGGATTTACTCCTGGCTCCYCTTTATATGCTACAACTTGTTGACCATTTATCTCTCCTGAAGAGTATTGCCCTCGAACGATATGGTTCTGAACGTCTTCTTTTTTCACTTTACGAAGCGTCTCCATTACCTTTCGTTTTTCCTCTCGGATTTCACATGCGTTAATCTTTTCCGGCAGATTCATAGCAGTCATCATTAATATTTGTAACATATGATTTTGAACCATATCTCGAATGGCTCCTGCCTGATCATAATATCCGGCCCTTTCTTCAACCCCAACTGTTTCACTAGCTGTTATTTGTACATTCGCTATATGTTCTTTGTTCCAAATCGATTGGAGAACAGGATTTGCAAATTCGAGTGCTTCAATGTTTTGAATCATCGGTTTACCTAAATAATGATCAATACGGTATATCTCGTCTTCTTCAAACGTGCGACTAAGCTTATCATTAAGCTCACGAGCAGATTTAAGATCGTGTCCAAAAGGTTTCTCAATCATCAGGCGTTTCCATCCATCTGTTCTATCAAGTCCGCTTTCCTTAATATTTAAAGCAATTGTCTCGAAAAGGTCAGGTGCAACTGAAAGATAGAACATTCTATTCCCTTTTATATTTAGTTCTTCTTCCCTTTCACGAACTACTTGTAATAACCTCTCATAGTCTTCCGGCTTACTCACATCTAACGGGCAATAGCGAAAATTATCTAAAAAACCTTCGATTTCTGGAGTACCTTCCTCCCTATGACGGGAAAACGTCTCTATTGATTCTTTTATTTTTTTTTGAAAATCTATATGAGATACTTGACGTCTTCCAAGCCCGATAACGGATATTTGCTTTGGAATCTTTTTATCTCTATATAAGTTATATAGTGCGGGGTAAATTTTTCTTTTAGCTAAGTCCCCTGTCGCTCCAAATAAAACAAAGGTCATTGATTCCAATTTCAGTCCCCCTCATGGTGTATAATCATTATCACTATATTAAAAATGAATTGTACAGAAGCTCATACTCTTGTTGATTCATTCTTGCTTCTTCTTATCTTCTAACTCTTTGTTTTTTATAAAAAACAAAGAGTTATCAAATTTCAATTCTTTATACCTTTCGCTTTCTAATTGTCCCCAATATTAATAGTGGCAATTCAAAGCATTTCTACCACAACTTGCTTATTTATCGAACTGTACTTAATAATATATATTTAATTACTTTTAGTTATTAGATAACCTTACATCTAGCATATTAACTACATAAATTATTATCGTCAAGAAAAGTGTCTCGAATTAAAGACTTTTCATTTCGTAATATCTCTCAATGTTTGTCTATTTATTAGAAGCAGACGGTATAATTCAATGAATAGCGTACCACCGAAAATAAAATGTTCTTTAGCCGAATATGGTTGGCCTTTAGCGTCCACGTCCATACTAGATTCACTTTGCACTTTTTAGGAATGTCATCTCGAAAAAAATGAAAATACGTCTATTCTCATTACAGTAGACAAATAATAAAAAGGCAAAAACGAACAGGGGTATGTCCGTTTTTGCCTTTTTTAATTAACCATTAAAGTTACTTTTATTATTGATTCAAATGATTTTTAACTGCTCTTATAGCCAATTCATGATCTACTTCTGGTGGTAATCCTGAAACTGTTATCATTCCAATAGCCCCTACGTTTTTTATTTGGATAGGAAAGCATCCACCAAACGCAGCGTATTCCGAAGCATCTAACAGATATTTTTCATTATATGAAATTCCGGTTATTTCACTTTGTATCTGCATATAATACGAGCTATGATTATGCAGGGAAACGACCCGTTTTTTACGCTCAATCCATTTCGTATTTTCCTCAGTTGTCCCTGTCATTTTGAAATGAAATAATTGCACACCATTTTTTGTTATATCAACAGCAATCAATTTTCCCTCTCGCTTTGCTGTTTCAACGATAAATAAACCTAATTGCAAGGCATCTTCATTTGTAAAAGAGGAAAATTGAAGTGTTTCCTCCTCTATTAAAATTTGTTTACTTATTTCACTTAAATTTGAAGTACTCATATCTTTAACCTCCCTAATTGTCTTATACCACATTGGCATTTTTTAGAATTACCAGATTCTATAGTACCGTAACGCTTGTTTTCTTCTTACTGGTGCTATTATGAATTATATTTAACACATTAAAAATGTATGTACTTTAAAGTGCTATAGGTACTAAACATTTAGTACAGGAATTGTCTATTTCTGTGATTAATTAGAATATATTAAGGTGTTTGCATTTTTGCCTTGCTACAATGCCCTTGCGAAAAGATACTATATTTTACTTATTTGAATACAAAAAAAGCAAAGCGCCCAAGCTTTGCTTCTTACAGAATCCTTTTTAATTTTTCACAAATTAACTTCGCTAAATACTCATAACCTTGTGGTCCAAAGTGTAAACCGTCTTTTTCATCATCTTCTACAAATTTTTTATAATGCTKTTCTTGAATCATTTCAGCATACAAATTTARAAAATGACTTCYTGTTTCTTTCGCCACTTCCTCAACCACGTCTGCATATTGGCCGAGTACTTCATTCGTTCTATTATGCTGTCTTTCTTCATCAACTGGTGCAGGACTAATAAGTAATACTTTTTCTGGTGAGATCGCACTTACAATTTCCTCTAAATTTTCTTTGTATGACTGTAATGGAACTGGATCAAATAACACCGAATCATTCGTACCGATAAAAACTGTTACAAAGTCTGGTTCATGCGATAATACATCCTCTTCAATCCTTTGTAGTGCATCGAGCGTATTATCACCCGGAACACCCGCATTAACCACTTTCCAATTTGGAAACATCTCTTGCAAACGTGGTGTTAATCTCGGTGTTCCATCAAAAAATATTTCATCAGCTGTAATACTATCGCCAAAGCATACTAACGTTTTCATTAATCTAGCACTCCTTTTACGTATGAAACAGCTTTCCTTCTATCGCTTTCATATATCTTTCAGCAGAACGTTCCACTGCCTCATTTGCATTTTCTTTTACTACTCGGTGAAAAGCATTATATAAACGATTAAATTGTAACGGTTTCACTCGATTCGCCATTTCCTCAACTTTTCTCGCCGGTAATGGAATTAAATTTGGATAGCTATACATAAAGCTTACCCACTGCTGATCCGCTACTACTTGAATGATATCACCTGTTAATAATATACCTTTCCCATCATTTCCTTCTTCCCAATGTAATACAGAACCGCCACTAAAATGTCCTCCGAGACGATGAATGGTAATTCCATCTGCTAATTGTAAAGACTCTCCAGTCCAATAAATAATACGACTACTTGGACGCATAACCCACTCTTTATCGTCTTCATGTATATAAATTGGTACATCAAATGTTTCTGCCCATTCTACTTGMGTTGAATAATAATGYGGATGMGAYAGTGCAATCGCATCTAATCCGCCCCACTCTTTTATCTTCTCAATTGTCGTTTCATCTAAATAAGTAATACAATCC
>NZ_JBFTMA010000076.1:0-11211 GCF_056396725.1 Bacillus sp. 05T31 | reverse complement strand
GTATTAAGGATTTGTACATTGTTTGTAATTTTGTTGTCTTCTGTACTATACAAAACGAGTACTTTTGATTTTGATGATGTTTGTGCAGAGGTATGTATAGGAATGAGTAGTAAAATGCTGAAAAAGATTAGTAGAGTTCTTTTCATTTATTTATGCTCCTATTCTATATATAGAATTCAATTTACAATTATATACAAGAAATAAGTTATAGTCCATGTAAGTTACATTTTTGCACGTATTTACCATATGTTTTTTCGCAAAATCGGTCTAAAGCATGATGATAATATGTATAGTAATTTGCTATGATTGAAAGGTAAGAGAATGATAGAGTGTTGGTAATTGTAAAAGAAAGGCTGAAAGGGGACAAATTTCAGCGGAGAAAGAGGTAGAGGTAGTGAAGAAATTCTTTGTAGGATTTTTAGTTGTTCTTGGAGTGTATTTATATTTCCAAGGAAAGTCTGAAGGAATGGGTAAGCTAATGAATGAGACAAGCTATGTTGATTCAGAAGAAGCAAAACAGATGAAACAAATCATTATAGAGGAAGCAAAGAAAGTAAACCTTCCGGAATGGATACCTCTTACAATTGCCGAACACGAAAGTAGGTTAAATCCAAGAAGTGTTGGAGATAACGGAACTTCATTCGGATTGTTTCAATTACACCGCGGTGGTGGGCTTGCGCCAGATCATTTAACTGATGAAGAGCTGAAAGATCCACGTACAAATGCGCAAATTGCAATGCCGCATTTAATAAAAGGTTATAAGCGCGGGGTGCAAAAAGGTTTGACTGATTTTGCATTACTGAAATATATAGCGAATACATCTGGATGGCCGGGGAATTTAGGACCAGAGTGGACGGATAACAATATGAAGTATAACATCGGATTAGAGGATGTATACTATCGAAATAAAGGTGTAATCAAAGAGTAGGTTTTCTATACCTACTCTGTTTTTTTATGAATAATTTCATCCTTTTCTGTCGTGAAATACTGCGCTAGTTGTATTTTCACATCTTCTAGTTTTGTAGAAACTTGAGGTATTTTATATCCTACATACAACGGTGAAACGACAAACCTAGGAACAACTTTACAAATAATTTTCCTGTTTAAGTGATAGAAGAATAAGTTATAACTACTACATCCTTTATGGAAATCTGTCAGTATGTAACGTACAGTTTGCTGAATATAATTGGCCATTTCATCTATACATGCAATATCTTCAATGATGATATTAAATTCAGTAAAGCCGATAATAGGACGCTCTGAAATGTTGAGTTCAATGCGTTCATTTTTTTGAACAATTACCCCTTGGAAATTTGCTTCCTCAATATTTTCAAGATAGTCTACATGTTTCATTCCGATAATTTGCATATGTGCATGGTGCAAACTTCCGCCTGAAAATGGACCATGATTTTTGTATAAAATCACAGAAGTGAATTCTTCATTTTCCTGTAAGTTTAACCAATGGAGAATAGAGAAGCGAATTAGTTTTCTCATATGTTCTTCTGTATATGTTGCGATATGTTCTTCGCAATTATCTGTTTCGATTAGCACGGTTTGAAAGGTATCCTTTAATGTAGGGAATTTATTTTTCAACCAAATAATAGAGCCCTCAGTTGCTAAAATATCCGTTAAATTTTCTCTGTCACAAAAAGGACATGCAGTGTTTCTGTTCCGAATACTTTCTGGTTTTTGTTTACCGATATCGTTTAAAAAATATAGTTGTTGTGTATCCATTTGTATATATGCCCCTTTAAAATATATGTAAAAATCCCGCTTAATACATTCGGGAAAAGGAGAAGGAAATCCTTTAAAGGGAATAGGGAAAAATAAAAGACAAGATATCCTCATTGTAATAGGGTACCTTGTCTTTTATTTTTTCTTTAATAGTGTGTATGGATAATATAGAGCATTTTCATTTTGTTTCTTTTTTCTATTTTTTATTGTGTATAAGGCAATTGCTGTACTTGCGATTACAATAATGGCTTTCTTCATATTCATATACCCCTTTTTATTGTTGGTTTAATTCTTGGCTAACTGCTTTCGCATCAACTAAAGCATGTAAGATCATTTTTACCATGTTCATCATAGTTCTTTCCTCCCTTTTATAGTTCGTTTAGTTCTTTTACAACTGCTTGTCCGTTCACTAATACCTCAAAGATTGCTTTTACGATTTCTTTCATCATGATTGTTTCCTCCTTGTTTTTGTCTCTCTTGTTTACATCTTTATTGTATAGGGAGGTATCTTTTCGTACTATCGCTTTCCATTACGTGAACATAACAGTTTTGTAAGATTTGATGTCACTTATTGAAATGTTTAGTCTATCTTCATTATTTTCAGAAAAATRACTATTCAAACATAAATCGGGGAAGTATAATAAAGAAGTAAGTATTAAATTCCGTACGAAAGGAGTGAATGAGATGAAATGTTCTTTAGCTACGCGCGCAAAATTTTTAGATTATATCTATATTTGTCGTGCGATTTTTCATGATGTAGTTGTTAACGGGATACGTATGCCCTTTTTTAACAATTGCATAGTAGCTATTGAACGATAGAAGTCTCTTCACCCATTTTTGATAAACGTGTGAAAAGGGAGCTATTTGGCTTCCTTTTTCTATGACAAAAACCATGGGGAATGTTTCTTTCCCATGGTTTTTTATATTGAAAGGAGTACGGAAAATGACAATTTGTAGTGTAAATAATGTAAAGAAATCTTTTGGTGGAAACATCATATTTGAAAATATATCGCTTGAAATAAAGAATGGAGAACGTATTGGATTAGTTGGTCGTAACGGTAGTGGGAAGACAACTATCTTTCAGCTTTTAACAGGAATTGAGGGTTTGGATGCAGGAGCTATTCATGTGAAGAAAGGTACGCGCATTGGTCATGTAGCACAAATTCCAAAATTTAATAATGAAATGAATGTATATGATGTATTAAGCTCCGCTTTTAAAAAGGAAAAAGAGTTGGAGATAGAAATGCATGCTTTAGAAAAAAATATGGCGGAAGAACAGGAATCATCTGCTTTACAAAAATTGATGGAGAGATACGGAGTAATTCAAGAAAGGTACGCGTTTCTCGGTGGTTATGAAATAGAAGCGAATATTATGAAGGTAGCAAATGGTCTACAGGTGACGGAACTATTTCCAAGGTCATTTATGGAGTTAAGTGGTGGAGAACAAACAAAAGTAAGCCTTGCGTATATGCTATTGCAGAAACCAGATTTACTTTTGTTAGATGAACCAACAAATCATTTGGACTTATTTGCAGTCGAGTGGTTAGAACAATTTCTAAAAGAGTATACAGGAACAGTTATGGTCATTTCGCATGATCGCTATTTCCTTGATGAAGTTGTAACGAAAATTTTTGATTTAGAAGATGGAGAAATTCACGTATATCATACGAACTATTCACAGTTTGTTGAGGAAAAGGAAGAAAGGCTRCTTCAAGAATTTCAAGCGTATCAAGAACAGCAAAAGAAAATAAAGAAAATGAAAGAAGCAATTAAGCGTCTACGTGAATGGGCAAATCAAGCGAATCCGCCGAATGAAGGATTGCATAAGAGAGCCAGAAATATGGAACGTGCATTAGAGCGCATAGAGAAACTAAAGAGACCCATTTTGGATAGAAAACAGATGGGACTTCAGTTTGAAGGGCAAGAGAGAAGCGGGAAAGATGTTGTTGTAATGAAAGAAGTGAGTAAAGGATTTGCTGAACGATCTTTATTCGAGAAAGTAAATTTGCATATTCGTTTTCAGGAGCGCGCAGCTATCGTTGGACGTAATGGTACAGGAAAGACTACATTATTAAAACTATTACTAAAAGAAATGCAGCAAGATGCTGGAGAAATTCGGATTGGTAGTAGTGTGAAAATCGGTTATTTATCGCAACATGCGTACGGGAATATGAAGAACAATGTATTGGAAGCTTTCAGAGATTGCGTGGCTGTAACAGAGGGAGAAGCAAGACATATATTAGCTCGTTTTTTATTTTATGGTCCAGCTGTTTTTAAGAAAGTAACACAACTTAGCGGTGGAGAAAAAATGAGGTTAAGGCTCGCGCAACTTATGTATCAAGATGTTAACTTTCTTATTTTAGATGAACCGACGAATCATCTTGATATTGAATCAAGGGAAGTTTTAGAGGARGCCCTTGAACAATATAATGGGACGATTTTAGCTGTTTCACATGATCGTTATTTCTTAAATAAATTTTTTGAAAAGACATATTGGATTGATGAGCACAAATTATTTGAGTTTGCAGGGAACTATGCATGGGCTCGTCAAAAGTGGGAAGAAAGAATTGAGAAACAAGTAGTAAAACAGAAGCAGCAACAGCAAGGGAATAAAGCGTTAGAAGTAATGCCTATAAAAAAGAAGAAGTCTAGGGATTTAGAGGCAGTTGAAAACGAGTTAATGCATATAGAAGAAGATATATATGCACTCGAATGTAAAATGGAAAATGTAGTTGATGTTGAAATGCTTGAACAATTATATGAAGAAAAAACGAAAAAAGAGTTTTTACGAGCGGAGTTATATAATGAGTTAGAGAACATTGTGGAGTAAAGAAAATAGAATGAAAAAGAGCAAGTTGTTTTCTCATATTTTTGGGGAGGGCTTGCTCTTTTTAGTATAATGAAAGTAGAAAAATTGGTATAATTTTCTTGTTGCTGTGATAAGAGAATGAACTTTAGGTCACTAAAACGTGGGGAGAATTTTATGTTAGGATATGCGCGGATTGCTACAATCGTCATGATTTGCTTAGTTTACACAAATCATGTTTCACGTGAAACAGAAAATTTACAAATTTTTGTCGGTATTGCACTTTTTATTTATATTGTGAATCATATTTTGCTTGTAAAAGCAAAAGGGAGTAGGAAACTTGGTTTTTATACCTTGCTCACAAACGGTATTGTCACAGCGTTATTAGGGTTTTTATTTCCCGAGACATGTTTGTATTTAATTATATTTGGAATTGATGCGGTAGGATTATTTATTCATGATTGGCGTAAAAGGATGACTTATTTTTTTATCGCTTTTTTCTTTCTTTGTTGGTTTATAAATATACTACATACGTATCAAYATACAGAGAGTCTGGAATTGGAGAGTAATGCAATTAACTTTATGTTTATCATYTTCAGTGCTTTAGCTGGAAACTTAATAAAAAAACTTACRGCYGCKCGGMAAATGGTAGATGAGCAATATGRGRAATTAGCATTATCTCATACAGCTTTAAAAGAAGCACATGAACAATTACGTCTATATGCAAAAGAGGTAGAAGAATTGACAGCTGTTCGGGAGCGAAATGATATTGCCCGAGAAATTCATGATACTGTTGGTCATAATATGACGGCATTACTTGTTCAGTTACAACTGGCGGAGGTTTTATGGAAACAAAAATCGGACGCTACAGAAGAGGTTTTACATACATGCCATGGGTTAGCTAGAAAATCACTTCAAGAAGTGAGAGCTTCTGTGCATGCTTTAAAAGAGGAAAGTAAACTAGGAAACATAATAGATAATATGCGTGAAATGTTRCATGGATATTCTAAAGTGACGAAAGTACAAGTATCTTTTCAATTACAAGGAGATCCGGTTTTGATTCCGTTGTCACTACAGCCTACGTTGCTTCGTATTATGCAAGAGTCTTTAACGAATGCAAAACGTCACGGAAAAGCTAGTTTATGTGAAGTAAGTTTAGTTTGTTCAGTGGAACAAGTTAAGTTATGTATTTGGGATAATGGTATGGGAGTCAATGAAGTAAGCCCTGGATTTGGCTTACTTAATATGAAAGAACGTGTAGAGGAGCATGGTGGAATCATTCAATTTGAGAGTGAAATAGAAAAAGGTTTTCGCCTAAAAATCGAATTTCCACTCCGAGAAAAAACATGGGTAATAGGGGGAGCGTTATGATTCGAATTATGATTGTTGATGATCAATCACTGATTCGTGATGGATTGGCAATGATATTAAATTTACGTCCTGAACTAGAAGTGGTGGGGACCGCTAGTGATGGGGATGAAGTCGTACAAAAGGTGAAACAATTACAGCCTGAAATTATTTTGATGGATATTCGGATGCCTCGTATGAATGGTGTTGAAGGAACTCGTTTAGTTAGAGAAAAGTTTCCTTATATAAAGGTTCTTATGTTAACAACTTTTAGTGATAGTGAGCTTATTTTTGAGGCATTAGAGCAAGGAGCGAGTGGTTATTTATTGAAGGATATGGAGACAGATGCAATCGCGCAAGCAATTTTAACGGTGCATAGTGGCGGGGTTGTGCTTCCTCAGGATATAACAGCGCAAATTATAGAGGAATTAAAAAAGACGAAAGTGGCAGTAGAGTGTAACCCACCAGAACAACTAAAACAATTAACTGAGCGAGAAGTAGATGTTTTAAGAGCAATTGGACTGGGGTTAAATAATAAAGAGATTGCCGAAAAGCTATTTATTACAGAGGGAACTGTTAAGAATCATGTTTCTAATTTGATTAGTAAGCTAGAACTGAGAGATCGAACACAAGCAGCAATATACGCAGTAAGATATGGTGTTACGACATACACATGACTTTTGGCATATATAAGTGTRAAAAAGCAGCRGAATTTGCTGCTTTTTTATTTTGTATTTCTATCTTAAGGCTGATGGAGAAGAAAAGAAATTTTTCTACAATGAAAGTGTAGATGAATACAAAGGGGCTGAATCAATATGTTAGTCATAGATCATATTACGAAATCATTTGGCAAGAAGGAAATCGTAAAGAATGTTTCTTTTGAAGTGAAAAAAGGTGAAACATTTGGATTGCTTGGACCAAACGGAGCGGGGAAATCAACGACGATATCAATGATTTGCGGGTTAATTCCATACGATAGTGGTGATATAAAAGTTGGTGGAAAATCTGTAAAAGAGTATCCATTAGAAGCGAAAAAGAAAATCGGTATTGTCCCGCAAGACATTGCGCTGTATCCGACACTTTCAGCAAAGGAAAATTTAATCTTCTGGGGAAAGATGTACGGTTTAAATGGAAAAGTTGCAAAAGAGCGGGCAGAGGAAGTGTTAGCCTACGTCGGTTTACAGGACCGGGGGAAGGATAAAATTGAAACATTTTCAGGTGGAATGAAAAGGCGTATTAATATTGGCGCAGCACTTATGCAYGAACCAGAGYTATTAATTATGGATGAACCGACAGTCGGGATTGATCCGCAATCGAGAAATCATATTTTAGAGACTGTTAAAAAGTTAAATGAAAAAGGTATGACGGTCATTTATACGAGTCATTACATGGAAGAAGTTGAGTATTTATGTGAGCGAATTGCCATCGTTGATCATGGGAAGGTAATTGCGCTAGGAACGAAAAGAGAGTTATGTAATCGTCTGACAGATGGGTTTATAGTGAAATTGCAATTAAATCGCTATAATACGGAACTGCTACAAAAGTTGAAGGCACTACCTGTTGTTGAGCGGATTATTTTTGACGAAGATAATAGCACGATTGATATTGGACTAAATGGTGGCGAGGCAATTGGCATAGTTGTTTCAGAAGTTGTTGAAAACAAAGCTCAAATTTTAAAACTGGAAGTAAAAGAACCGAATTTAGAGGCACTTTTTTTACAATTAACAGGACGTTCACTTCGTGATTAAGGGGGTCAGTACGAGATGAGAAGTTTCATTATTGCATGGAAAGATTTAAAAATCCGTTTAATTGAYCGGCGCGGATTTATGATGATGTTAATTATGCCACTTGTATTAACGGCCATTTTAGGTTCAGCATTAAGTAATGTATTTGAGAGTGGTGGACTACCGAAAACAGTAATTGGCTATTATCAAGGGGGAACGGATGAGTTTGCAGATGTCTTTCAAAAAGATGTATTGCAATCTAAAGAAATAAAAGATGATGTGAAAGTAAAGGTAGTTAATTCTCAGGAAGAGCTTGAAGATATGTTAAAGGGAAAGAAAATCGATGTAGGAATTGTCATACCAAATAAATGGAGCGAACAAATACAAGATGGAAAATTAAAAGAACCAAAGGTGCTTATAGACCCATCAAAAGATATACAAGCGAAAATTGCYGARTCAATGATCYGCTCTTTTTCAGAACGTGTTCAAACAGTCGCAGTATCTACTAAAAGTGTTGTAACAGAATTAGCRAAAYCTCARCAKRGTGATGTAGCACAAGTTGCAAAAGARGTAAGTGGAAGTCTACAGACGATAGCAACTGCAAGTGTGGRTAAYATCCAAAAAGGAACGRTAGGCAAAAAAACAGTTGCAGCGATGCAATATTATGCAGCAGCAATGTTAGTCATGTTTTTACTATATAACATAACAGTAGGTGCAAAGTCAGTTGTAACAGAGCAACGAACTGAAACGTTGGCACGTTTGTTCAGTACACCGACGAGCTCATTTTCAATTTTATTCGGGAAGTTTTTAGGTACATTACTATTTGCCTGTATACAATTTGGAATATTTATAGTTGCTACACACTTTATGTTTCATGTGGAATGGGGCGAAGATGTGTCTCAAATAGTAGTGTTGGGAATTTCTTATGCAATTTGTGTTTCTGGTTTATCTATGTTAATCGCCGCTTTTATTCGTGAGGAAAAAACGGCAGATTTAATGGGGGGAATCGGTATTCAAATACTAGCTATATTAGGAGGATCAATGTTACCGATTTACGTATTCCCCGATACACTTCAAACAGTTGCGAATATTGCTCCGAATAAATGGGCACTTACGAGCTTCTTAAATATTATGTTGGGAACATCTTGGGATGGGCTATTCCCTGTCATTTTAAGTTTATGTAGTGCAGGAATTATCTCCGTTATGATTGGAACGTTACGTTTACGTACGAGATAGGAGGGGAAATGATGAAGAAAGTTTGGGCGCTTTGTTGGCTAGAATTAAAACAAATTTTAATAAAGCCACAAAGTTATATACTCATGTTTGGAATGCCTATTATTTTTACACTCATTTTCGGTGGACTTTTAGGCGGAAGTGGGACTGAGAAAGTAAATGTTAGTTTAGTAGATAAAGGTGGTTCTGTATTATCTGGCAAGTATTATGAGGAAATAAAGAAAAGTGATTTAATTTCTATAGAAAAGGTAACGTATAGGGAAGGGACACAGAGGATCGAAGATAAGAAATCATCTGGTATAATCATCATTCCGAAAGATTTTCAAAAGAGTATGCTAGATGGAAAAGTAGAAAATATCCAATTTCAAGCCAGTGCTGATTTTACGGGTGGAACTTCTGTAGAGCAAGTATTAGCAAGTGCATTAAAAAAGATGGAGATAGAAGTTAGTGCAGCAAGAGATTTTGAGAAGAAAAGTAACACTTCGTGGGAAACGATGTATGAAACAATTTATACAAAAATAGATCCTGTTTCGATTCAAGAAGAATTGATTTTACACGATGATCAAAAGTTAAATAACGTTACAGGKCGAGYGGCAGGTTTTTCAATTCTATTCGTCATGATTGTCATGTTAAGTGCGACGGGAACYATTTTGAAAGCTAGACAACTTGGKGTTTGGTCTCGTTTATTAGGGGCACCAGTTTCAAAAGTTCAAATACTAGCAGGATATATCCTTTCCTTCTTTTTAATAGGGTGGATTCAATTTGGTGTTTTAATGATATTAACGCATTCATTATTTGATGTGCAGTGGGGAAATTTATTAGGGGTTATTACACTCGTTTCAGTATTGCTATTAGCGGTTATTGGTCTAGCTTTATTATTGGCAAGTATCGTGAAAACAACAGAACAACAGTCCGCACTAGGGAATATCGTTGTAATTTCAACGTGTATGATTAGCGGTCTTTATTGGCCAATTGAAATTGAGCCTTCATGGATGCAAGCGGCGGCAAATTTTGTTCCGCAAACGTGGGCGATGCGTGGCTTTACTGAGTTAATTGTAAGGGGAGGTACATTAGCAGATATAGGAGGATATATTGGTATACTCATTTTATTTGCAGGAGTATTTTTCGTAATTGGTTTAACAAGAATACGTTATGACTGAAAAAAGAAAGCAGAGTTACAGCTTTACGCGCTGAACTCTGCTTTCTTTTTGTGTGGTATCTTCCCTCGTTGAAATTATAATAGCTATCCCGAGCATAATAAAAAAAGCTAAAAAGAGGACGAACTTTGGGAAGAAAGGGAAYAGTAATAACGCCCCGACTATYATGATTGTTAAYAATACATAGTGCAGGACATATTGGAATAGGTTGTCCATATTTTCGCCCCCTTCTTGGTAGTTAATTGTTATTATTCTATGCGGGACTATTAGGTAATAGAATGTGTTTTTTATTTTTTGAAAGAAATCAATTAGCAAGGATTGACATAACTAGTGAAAAGGAATAATCTTGAAATTAATTCATACTATTTTTATGGGATAAATAAGGATAGTTACAGAAAGGATCTTTATGTTACTACTTAATTAGAAAACAGGAAAGTAAGGGTGAGAATTATGCGAAAGGCTTTGAAAGGGTTATTTGCTACATTCCTTAGTACATCGGTTTTATTAGCAGGATGCGCTCAAGAAGAGAAAAGTACAAATGAAGCAGCAAAGATGCCGAAAGTAAAAGATGAGTTTATTAAGGCGAGTGACAAAGTAAAAAGTCCAGCAAAGGCAAAAGAAAGAAAGGATACCTTTGTAGTGGGAATGCCGAGCCCTGGCGGGATATTCCTTCCGCATTTTATGGAAAATGGGTGGGACGGTAATATAACACAAGCTATCTTTGCTCCTCTCGTTGGATTGGATAAGGAGGGGAAACCAATTCCAATTCTAGCGAAGAAATGGGATATTTCGGAGGATCAGCTTACATATACGTTTCATTTGAAAGATGATTTAAAGTTTAGTGATGGTTCACCGTTAACAGCGGATGACGTAGCATTTACATTAACGTTATTGCATGATCCCACTTATAGTGGTGCAACGGACATAAGCCAAACAGCAATAAAGGGTGGGCAAGCATATAAAGAAGGAAAGGCTACATCTATTGAGGGGATTCAAGTCATCGATCCGAAAACAATTACGATTACAACTGAAAAGGTAAATGCCCAAACATTATCGTTAATTGGTGGAGAAGTTATATCAAAAGCTTATTACGGTAAAGAACATAAGCAAGGGAATTTAGAGTATTTAAAAGAGTTATATGGAAAACCGATGGGAGCAGGAGATTTAGAGTATTTAAAAGAGTTATATGGAAAACCGATGGGAGCAGGAG
>NZ_JBFTMA010000075.1:0-12177 GCF_056396725.1 Bacillus sp. 05T31 | reverse complement strand
CCTTATGTTTCTTTTTCTCTTTACGCAACCGTTTTCATAAATCTATTTTAATAAAAGCGTTTTCACATTGCAATAGAAATTTATTTTTTTTCATAAAAAAAGATGCTCAAGGAGCATCCYTTTTCATTATAAAATGCGATAAACCCTTGTTTCATAAGGTTTYAACGTGATTGTAGTTATTTGTTCATGTTCCGCAACTTYATAGTTATTTAAAAGCAAACGTTTGCGTTCTAATGCGAATAAACTCKCATTATACACAGCTTCCTCTTTTGAGATATTACTAATTACAATGACTTTTTCATCCTGTARCGTACGTGTATATGCATAAATTTGTGGATCGTCTTCTAAAAGTAAATCGTACGTACCGTAGTTCAGTACATCGTGCTCTTYTTTCAAGGCAATCATTTTCTTATAGAAATTGAAAATAGACTTTTCTTCATTTTTTTGCTTTTCAACATTAATTTCTTTGTAATTTGGATTCATGCTAAACCAAGGTGTACTTGTTGTGAAGCCAGCATTCATTTCATCGTTCCACTGCATAGGTGTACGTGAATTATCGCGGCAAGAAGCCCATATAATTTCCATCATATCTTGATGTGATACGCCCTCTGCAATTTTCTCACGATATAAATTTTTAATTGCTACATCATCGTAATCTTCAATATTTGGGAACTGAACATTTGTCATACCAATTTCTTGTCCTTGATAAATAAACGGTGTGCCGTGCATAAAGAAATACATCGCTCCTAAAGCCGTTGCACTTTCACGCCAATATTCTTTATCATTTCCCCAAGTAGACACAATACGTGGCTTATCATGATTTTCAATATATAAAGCATTCCATCCCTTATTTTCTGGCTGAATACCATTTACATTCATATGTTTGTCAAAAGAAGGCACATACTTTAACCCTTTTGGGTTTGGCATATCCTTCAGACCATCTTCTTTTTTTATATGACTAATCGCATCGACGCGGAAACCATCAATCCCTTTATCAAGCCACCAATTAACAGTATCATATAAAACTTCACGAACTTCTTTATTCTCCCAGTTCAAATCTGGTTGTTTACGCGAGAATAAATGTAAATAATATTGCTCTGTCACTTCATCATATTCCCATGCAGAACCATTAAAGATACTTTCCCAATTGTTTGGTTCCGCGCCGTCTTTACCATCCTGCCAAATATACCAATCACGCTTCGGATTGTCTTTAGAAGAACTTGATTCAATAAACCATGGATGTTCATCACTTGTATGATTAATAACTAAATCAATAATAAGCTTCATGTCACGCTTATGAACTTCATCTAGTAGCATATCAAAATCTTCCATCGTACCAAATTCATCCATAATATCTTGATAGTCACTAATATCATAACCATTATCGTCATTAGGTGATTTATACATTGGACAAATCCAAATTACATCTATACCTAAATCTTTTAAATAATCCAGCTTTGCAATAATCCCCTGTAAATCTCCAATACCATCACCATTTGAATCCATAAAGCTACGTGGATAAATTTGATAAGCRACWGCTTCTTTCCACCATGTCTTATTCATACTAATTCTCTCCTTTTGCATCCCATCGGATTTTTTATGCAAACGTTTTCGTAACACTATCATAACAAAATATGAATAGTTTGCAACTGTTTTCATTGAACTCTATGTAGTTTCCTTATTCTTATGCCTTATTTATTTCTCACAAAGATAAAGTGAAACTTTAATCGTTAAGGAGGTGTCCATTCTCCGCTGATTATTAGCCCTTATCAATCGAGCTTTTACGAGCTGCCCTATCTTCTTTACTTCAGCCGGATTGTCTTACTGCTCGCAAATAACGGGATAAATCTAATCCTTCTCTTCTTCTCGTCCATGCGTGTTAAATACACTCTTCATATACTAATACAAGCTCATATTATTTCAGAAAGGAGATATAAATTGAAACAAACAAAATTAACTGGTCGTATCGTCGTTCCCTCGGATCCTGGGTATGACATAGCCCGAATAAATTTAAATTTAAGCATTCCAAAATTTCCTTGTATTATTGTTTTTTGTCAAAATAAAAATGATGTGTGTAACGCCTTAAAATGGGGATGTGAGCGTCATATACCATTTCGCTTAAGAAGTGGACGACATAGCTACGAAAATTTCTCTCTTTTAAATGGCGGGCTTATTATTGATGTGAGTGAAATGAAGCAAATTACGGTTAGTACAGGAAAATTAACAGCAACAATTGAAGCGGGTGCAAATCTTGGCACTGTGTATAAAGAACTTTGGAAATATGGTGTTACAATACCAGCTGGCACAAGTGCAAGTGTCGGAATTGTGGGGTTAACACTCGGCGGTGGCATTGGCATGCTTTCACGCTTATTTGGACTAACATGTGATCAATTAGTAGAAGTCGAAATGGTACAAGCGTGCGGGAAATTTGGTGCAAAAATCATTCGTGCAAATGAACAAGAAAACCCTAACCTATTTTGGGCATGCCGTGGCGGTGGCGGTGGAAATTTCGGGATTATTACTTCCTTAACCTTTCGAGTCCACCCTATTAAAAACGTATCAATTTTCTCACTTACATGGGAATGGAAAGACTTTATTGCTGCATTTCAAGCTTGGCAAAACTGGGCACCTTATATAGATGAACGTCTCACTTCATCAATTGAATTATTCTCTAAACAACGAAATAAAATCGAGGTGAAAGGTGAATTTGTCGGCTCTCCTTCTGAACTCTATCMTCTATTATCTCCTCTTCTTGAAACTGGTAATCCTTCTCTCTTTATAGATGAAGTCCCGTATATAAAGGCTGTTCAATTCTTTAATAGCGGCAATATTCCTGAAAACTTCAAACGCTCTGGTTCCTATGTATATAAACCTATCCCTCTTAAAGGCATTCAAATCATGCAATATTTTCTTTCTCATGCACCAAATAAAGATGCAAGTATTTGGCACCAATCRCTCRTAGGTGCTGTAGAAAACATTTCGCCTAATGAAACAGCTTATTTCCACCGCAAGGCAATTATTGCTCAAGAATATATTACTTCTTGGAAATGCAACGATGAAGAAAATCGAAATATACGCTGGGTTAAAGATTTACGGGAAAGCTTAGATCCTTACACACTRGGAGACTATGTCAATTGGCCCGATATCGACATAAAAAATTGGCAAACTAGTTATTATGGCTCTAATTTTCAAAGGTTGCGTAAAGTGAAGACAGCATATGACTCCTGTAATGTTTTTCGTTTTCAACAAAGCATTCCTCCTTTCCATACGTAAAAAGGAAGAACAAAATTCTGTTCTTCCTTTTTACATTGAAAATCGTTCAATGGTTTGTTTCAAGTCCGCTGCTTGCTTCTCTAAATCCTTTAATAATTGATCGATTACTACCATATTTTTAGATTGTTGCAACGTCACACATGCCACTTCTTGTGAACCAGCTGATGTTTCCTCAGCAATTGCTGCTACAGCCTTTGTCTGTGCTCCTGTTTGATGAATGTGACTCACTTGTTCGTTCATATAGCTACTAATTTGCTTARTTGCATCGGCAACTTCCATAATACTCGATGACATTTCTTTTAAAATTAATTCRGTAGCTKCYCCWCGTTTYGCCTCTTCTTTAGCTGTTTTCACTTGCTCCGTCATTTTCAATGCGACTTGTTGCACTTCCTCTTGCATATTTCGTAATAACTGCGATATATTTCTTGCGGAATGATCGCTTTCATCAGCAAGTTTACGTACTTCTTCAGCTACAACTGCAAAGCCCCTTCCATGCTCTCCAGCACGAGCTGCCTCAATAGAAGCATTTAATGCTAATAAATTCGTTTGACTAGCAATCTCACTCACAACAGAAACAATATGTTCTACTTGTTTCATTCGTTCTTCTAACTTCTGTACATTTTGCATCGAATCTTCATTCTCTTTTGCCAATGTTTGAATGCCTTGAATTAAAGAAGTAAAGACACGTGTACTTTGTCCTAAAGCTTGAACCATTTCTAAAGACAATTCGTCGGACTTTTTTGCTTTTTCTTCTACTTCACTCGCAATAGAGGTTGTTGTATCGACAGTTGAAACAATCGCCTGAATGGAAGCTGCTGATTGCTCGGCGCCAGAAGAAATCTCTGCAAGAGTTTCAGACACACCGCGTGCTTGCTTTGTCGCTTCCCCTGTTTGTCTTCTAATTTGCTGAACTTGATTATTTGTATACGAAAATGTAGTATCAATATTTTTTACCATACCTCTTAAGTTCTCGAGCATCATATTAAATGCAACACTTAAAGATTTAATCTCATCATCYRYTTTTGGYAACGGGACATCTTCACGAATATCRCCATCRGCCGCYTTCCTTGCWGCYTCTTCCAAYTTTCGAAGTGGTTTAATTAAAAAKATTGCTGCCCCATACGCTAAAATTCCAGACCATACTACACCTAATAACATAACGATAATATTATAAACAGTTTGACTTACATACCTTTGAAAATAATCATATATAACGTAAATAAAAAATAAACTTGTTGAATATGTAATTAAAGCTAAAACTGTAGTGAATAGCATAAGTTGTGTACGTAAGCCAAAGGAAAATGTCTTCCTTTCTTTTTCCATCTCTTCTTTCCCCCTTCTTATAAGCAATATAAGTGCTACCTATATATTATTATCCATATTTTCGTTATAGAAAGATATAGAGATTTTAAAAATCATAATTCCCTTGAATATCAAATTCCGTCAAAAAAATAAAGGATTCTGACAATTTATGACTAATAACAGAAATAAGGGGAAACATTTGTAAAATATATTTTTGACTGGGGGTTTTGTATGATTCAGGTTCGAAATCTAGTAAAATCATTCGGCTCGCTTGATGTTTTAAAAGGAATTGATTTAGAAGTAAAAGAAAAAGAAGTTGTTGTTTTAATTGGTGCCAGTGGTTCCGGTAAAAGTACATTACTTCGCTGTCTTAACTTTTTAGAAATGTACGATGAAGGTGAAATTCACTTACAAGGTGAACGAATTGATCCAAAGCATTCAAATTTAAACAAAGTCCGTGAAAATGTCGGTATGGTTTTTCAACACTTTAACCTCTTTCCTCATATGACCTCACTAGAAAACATCATAGAAGCACCTATTCACGTAAAAAAATTGGAGACAGCAGACGCGAAGGATGTTGGGAATCAACTCCTACAAAAAGTCGGCCTACAAGATAAGGCGGATGTAACTCCTCACCTACTTTCAGGTGGTCAAAAACAACGCGTTGCGATTGCACGAGCTCTTGCTATGAATCCTAAAATTATGCTATTTGATGAACCTACCTCAGCCTTAGACCCTGAACTTGTTGGAGAAGTATTGCAAGTTATGAAAGAACTTGCTGAAGAAGGAATGACCATGATTATTGTTACTCATGAAATGAATTTCGCAAGAGATGTAGCTGATCGCGTCATATTTATGGATGACGGAAAGATTGTAGAGGACGCTCCGCCAGCACAATTCTTTTCAGCTCCATCACATGAACGAGCAAAACAATTTTTACGTAACGTTTTATAATGTAACTTCTGTTTCAAATGAAAAGAAATACATCCATACGGTGCACAACTAATTGTCCAAATAAAATATCTCAGTAACATACTTAAAACCATCCGTATGATCAATATATAGGAGGGGTTTTATGAAAAGAAAACTATTAACCATTGTTGCGAGTATTACATTATGTACATCCTTCATACTAGGAGCCTGTAGTAAGGAAAGTGCTACTACTTCTTCAAATGGTGAAAAAGAATTTCGTTATGCGATGAGTGGCTTATATAAACCTTTTAACTATAAAGAAAATGACGGAAAGCTTGCCGGTTTTGATGTGGAAATTGGTGAGGCACTTGCGAAAAAAATGAATATGAAACCCACTCCTATTACAAATCCATGGGAAACGCTAATTCAAGGTCTACAATCGAAAAAATATGATGCTATATTGGGCAGTATGGCAATTACAGAAGAACGCTTAAAAGCTGTTAGTTTCTCCAATCCTTATTATCGTTCTGGTGCCCAAATTTTTGTGGCTAAAAAGAATACATCTATCTCTTCTCCAGAAGATTTGAAAGGTAAGAAAATTGGTGTTGTAAAAGCTAGTACCTTTAAAGACCTTGTTGCAAAACATACAGATCAAATCACAGAATATGATAGCGATATTACTGCACTTATGGACTTAGAGCCTGGACGTATTGATGCAGTAATCACTGATCAAATGGTCGGTTTACGTATGATYAAAGAAGGTAAATCAAATATAAAAGAAGCTGGAAAACCATTAAATCTTGATGAAATGGGAATTGCTATTCGTAAAGATGATAAAGAAACGGTTGAGAAAGTAAATAAAGCTTTAGATGAAATCATTAAAGATGGTACGTATGAAAAGATCAGTAAAAAATGGTTTGGGCGTAATATTCTCGGTGAAGAGGAAAAAACGAAGTAAATTAGCTAGTCAAATGTTTCATACATTATGCCCCACTTTTTATGTGGGGTATTTCATTCCCTACTAAAATCCATACAATATGAGGTGACACATATGTTTGAAATTTTTATGTCTACTTATCCCACACTCTTAAAGGCTACTATTGTCACATTACAATTAACAYTAACATCCCTATTACTYGGTTCACTAATTGGATTACTAKTCGCTTTYTTTCGAATCTCTAACAATAAGRTTTTAAATAGTATTGCTCATGTATATATCGCCATTATTCGTGGTACACCTTTAATTGTTCAAATTGCCATTCTCTATTTCGGTATTACATCGATTATTGTCTTCACTCCTTTTTGGGCAGGAGCAATTGCTTTAGCAATCCATAACGGTGCATATATTACTGAAATTTTCCGCGGATCCATTCAGTCCGTTGACCGTGGACAATTGGAAGCTGCTCGCTCTTTAGGTATGCCTTACCCTTTAGCTATGCGCCGAATTATATTACCACAAGCATTTCGTCTGTCTCTTCCCCCTCTAGGGAACCAATTTATTATTGGATTAAAAGATTCTTCTCTTGTTGCTTACGTAGGATTGTCCGAATTATGGGGATCAGGTTTATCAATTGCTGCAAGTAACTTCCAACAATTAGATACATACATAATTGTTGGTTTATATTACCTCGTACTTGTTCTTCTATTTACTTATTTTGTTAATCTTTTAGAAAAACGACTTCAACGAAAAGAAAATAACTCTGTCCAGGTCAAGACGAAGAACAAGAAAGAAGTCTCTTTATAACAAAAAGCAAGCTCTAAGAGAGCTTGCTTTTTCATCGTAARATATRTCTATTATTGATTTACTTTTTTTATAGTCTCTTTTTCCTCTATATGTTCCTCACGATATGAAATATTATGAGGATCCAATCCATTTCCTAAAGAACCATAGAAATGCTCCCTATGCGGATCAACTAATTCACTTCCGTGATAATACACACGTGGTGTATTCCAAAGTGCTGCCAAAGCTTTTGTCATCGGCATTTCGTGATAGCGTTCCGGCCACATTTCTTTAATTTTATCTTTTACTAATGGATAGTATTTAGAACTCATAGCAGGAAACAGATGATGTTCTGTATGGTATGAGAAATTGAAATGTAAAACGTCTACCCAGCGCGGTACTGTTACTGATAAACAGTTTGCTAAAGGATCATTTACTGGAACAATAGGATTTAAGCGGTGATTTGTTGCGATATACGCCATTACAATAAAGTTAGCAATTAACAACGGAATCACGTATGCAAAGAACCACTTTGTAGGTCCCATAATAAACAATAAACTAATCCAAACTGTCCAGGGCAAAAGAAGTTGAAGCCATACAGATTTTTGATTGGATGACTTAAATTCTTTTATAAAATGAAAGAACATTCGAGTCGAATGTAACGTAAATTGAATTGTTAGTGACAGGAAACTAAAGAATGAACGTACATGAAGAGGCATGCGATATACCCAACTCAAAAACTTACTCTTTTTCAGTTTCTCAAATGTCGGCCATGCATCTGGATCATTCTCTTCATGCTGTGTGTGAACATGATGCGTTGCATTATGCCACTTTCTCCAAAGTTTTGGGCCAGTTGATAATGGCATAAATGCTATCGCACCTAAAAAATCACGAAGCCATGCCTTTCTTACAACTGTTCCATGTAAAATTTCATGTCCTAAAAATCCAAGTGAAGCAAAACATAATCCAAGAACAATTGCAATTCCTAGATTTGCCCACACATTCAATTCAAATACACCGATCGTTATTAAACCAGCCAATGCCACAAGTAAATAAGCCAGTCCACCAAATAATCGATTAGGAACTGGTTTAAATGCTTTTTTCGGCAAATGTGGTGCTACACGTGCTGCATACCACCCAAACGTATGAAGCTCCTTCATCCTTTTGCCCCTTTCTTATGCCGCGCCCCGCGCAACTTGCATATATCAATTCTTGCTTCCAGATTGATTTTACTACGTGATCCAAAAAGCATTTATCATAAGGAAAATATACTCACTCTATCGTCACTTAATTTTCGCTTTTATTATCAATGAAAAACATTTCTCTCTTTACTCTCTATCAACCTTTCCACATGATGAATCATAACAATAGAATTTCTATATTGTCAACAACTTTTATGACCTAGTAATAAAAGTTGGTTATATTTTTATAATTATACTTTATTTCACTAAAGAAAAAGCATAGATTTCATAAGGCTTTATCAGCTATATATACATATCCACTTAAACAACATAGACTCTATCTTATTCAAGAACTCTCTATGTAATCAACAAATGGAATCACTTGAATTTATCTTTATATAAATCCTACTTCTTCATACTGCCCCAATAAAATAATTATATTAAAATATTTTTTCTTTCGTTTAGTAAAAATAGAACGCTACGAAAACAACATACATGAATTCCATATAATATGGAAATATTAAAAGGAAAATTGTTCTAATTTAGGAGGTTTTCAAAATGACAGATGACACATTTCCGCAGTTACCATCATCCTATTGGATTGAATCTACTCAATTACCTACTTTTCCTCATTTATCCGAAAATATAAAGACAGAAGTTGCTGTTATCGGAGCTGGTATTACAGGCATTACCACCGCCTATTTACTCGCTAAAGAAGGAATGAAAGTCGTTTTAATTGATTCTGGTTCTGTTTTAAATGGAACAACTGGGCATACAACCGCAAAAGTAACAGCTCAACATGATCTTATTTATGATGAATTAATAAACAATTTTGGTGTTGAAAAAGCCAGGCTTTACTACGAATCAAATAGTAAAGCTCTACAATTCATAAACGAGACTGTACAAACATATAAAATCGACTGTAATTTCACAAATGAAGATTCGTATTTATATACAACTACCAATAATGGCCTGCGAAATTTAACRAAAGAATATGAAGCCTATCAAAAATTAAATATTCCTTGYGACTATGTTCAATCCCTGTCGATTCCTATTCCCGTACAATCTGCACTTGTGATGAAAAATCAAGCGCAATTCCATCCCCTCCTTTATTTAAAAGTACTTTTAGAAAAGTTTGTGGAGATGGGCGGAAAGGTTTATGAGCAAACAACAGCTTTTGATGTGGAAAAAGGAGATTATCCACAAGTTATTACAAAGGGTGACCATCGCATCACTTGTAAATATATTGTCTCTTGTTCACATTTTCCTTTTTATGATGCTAATAGCTTTTTCTTTACGCGAATGTACGCAGAACGCTCCTATGCCCTCGCAATAAAAGCAAAAACGGATTATCCAGGGGGCATGTATTTAAGTATCGATGATCCAAAACGCTCCATACGTTATACGACAAGCAATGGAGAAAAGTTGATATTGATTGGCGGAGAGAGCCATAAAACAGGCCAAGGAATTAATACKATGCTTCATTATGATGCACTAWATTCCTTTGCTGAATCTACTTTTGGAGTAGATGAAATTCCTTATAGATGGTCAGCGCAAGATTTAATCACGCTAGATAAGCTTCCTTATATCGGACATATTAACGAAAGGAATCCAAATATATTTGTGGCAACTGGATATCGTAAATGGGGAATGACGACTGGAACTGCAGCAGCTCATTTACTGAAGGACTCCATTCTAAAAGTCCACAGTCCATATAAAGAACTGTTTGCACCATCACGCTTTCATGCAAATCCGGATATAAAAACTTTCCTCTCTCAGAACATTGATGTTGCTAAACACTTAATTGAAGGAAAAATTGAAACCGCATTACGTAAGCCAGAAAATCTTGAAGTTGGCGAGGGTTCTGTTGTACATGTCAACGGTAAACGAGCAGGTGCTTATAAAGATAAAGAAGGAAAATTACATATCGTCGATACAACTTGYACACACCTCGGCTGTGAAGTTGMATGGAATARCGGTGATTGTACTTGGGATTGCCCTTGTCACGGTTCCCGTTTTTCAATTGATGGGRATGTTATGGAAGGTCCAGCAGATCAACCATTAAAGCGAGTTGATAACGAATAAAAAAACAAAAAAGTTCAACGGGAATCCTGTTGAACTTTTTTATTTTTCATGACACCTTTTCATATAAATTTCGACATACGCAGGGAAATATTAACATTAAATAAAATAATATATTCATCTACAAATAAAAGGAGTGAATACTATGCAACCTTCTGCTCCACCTCATCTAGAATCTACAGAAACTATCTTTTCAAGTTCTATTACAAAACTTGTTGTTTTTATTTGTTGGCTAGCCATTCTAGCTGACGGATATGATTTAGGCATTTACGGCGCCGTTCTGCCAAAGCTCCTAGAAGACAACAGCTGGGCACTATCACCAGCCCACGCTGGAACAATTGCCAGCTATGCTTTATTTGGGATGTTTATTGGTGCTATTCTAGTTGGAACCATTACAGATCTAATTGGACGAAAATGGACACTTATATGCTGTTTAGCCCTTTTTTCTATCACAATGGGCTTAGCTGCAATTGCTCCTTCTCCTGAATTATTTGGGTTATCTCGATTCATCGGAGGAATCGGATTAGGCGGTGTTATCCCAACGGCTTCAGCACTTACTGTTGAATATTCACCAAAAAAACGGCAATCTTTTATTTATGCTCTTATGTTTACCGGCTATCCTTTAGGTATCGTGTTAGGCGCTATTTTATCCATGTTTATGCTAGAAGATTTCGGATGGAGAATTATGTTTGGCATCGGAATGATTCCGCTACTCCTCATTCCTTTCATTATTCGTTATTTACCTGAGTCCATTCAATTTTTATTATCGCGAAATCGACAAGAAGAAGTGAATAAAATTCTTAATCGCTTTCAAATTGAACTCCATGTAAAAGATGAAATTCCTGAAACACAATCTAATATACAAAAGAAAAATGGATTTCTTACGTTATTCTCAAAAGATTACATAAAAGCAACACTACTTTTTTGGCTCACTTATATAATGGGAATGTTTTTAATATACGGTTTAAATACTTGGCTACCACAGATGATGCGCCAGGCAGGATACCCTCTTGGATCTAGTTTATCATTTCTACTTATACTAAATATTACTGCAGCTATCGGTGCATTATTTGCTGGGGCGATTGCCGATCGTATAGGAGCAAAAATTGTTATTAGTATCTCCTATCTTATGGCAGCCATATGTATTGGACTATTAACAATTAAACCATCTGTTACAATCATTTATCTTTTAATTGGTCTTGCTGGAATTGGATCAGTCGGTATTACTCAAATATTAAATGCTTATGTAACACAATACTTCCCATCACATRTACGAGCTACCTCCTTAGGCTGGGGACTTGGACTTGGCCGAGTTGGTGCGATTGCTGGCCCTATTCTTGTCGGTATTATTATGACAATGCAATATGACTTGGCGTGGAATTTTTACTTATTCTCCTTTGCAGGTCTTATCGCAGCTATATCTGTTTTCTTTATTCCTACAAAATAAAGTGAAACTTTAATCAGCCCTCACCAATCGGGCGTTTACGGGCCGTTGACCTCCCACCTAACTTCTTCGCTCCAGCCGAATCTTGAGGTGGGAGTCTTACTGCCCGTTAATGCGGGATAAAAAAGAGCACAAACTCACTTGTGCTCTTTTTCATATACTTCAAACAACATATTTCGAAATAATGTATTCAAACTCTCAATATCAATCCCTAATCCCTTTTCAATCCCTTTCACGTATTGCTCATAATAATCAATTTGTTC
>NZ_JBFTMA010000074.1:0-19780 GCF_056396725.1 Bacillus sp. 05T31 | reverse complement strand
CGCTAATTATACTTCCATCTGTAGAAAGAACTTCACCGATCCTAGTAATTGTAATAAATACAATAACCATTAACGAGTAGAGCGCTATAGAATAAACATATTTACCTAAACTCGCTAACACTTCTTTTGCTTGTATCATGCAATAATAGAACGTTCCTATTAAAATAATATGAGCGACAAACCCTGCTGAAATGAACTCATCAAACGGGCTAAAAATCGTCTGTACCATTCCAATCGCATAAATCGTTGCACCTACATACAACTTAATATTTTGCTTTACTTTAATAGCAGTAACCATACCGAGGAAACCTTGTAACAATAATACGATCGCTGCATTCACCAAACTATACTCGTATAAAATCGCTAAACTAAATGATCCCATTGCAAAGCCAAATATTAGATTTGAAAATACAGAATGTTTATTCTTCCTATATTCAAGTACAAACATAACAGCATGCACAAATGCACTTATAACTAATCCCCACGTTGTAAATTCAGGAATTTGAGAAATGGCTAAAATAAAGAAAACTGCATTCGCACTAAATATCGCCAATCGTGCTTCTTGTATAAAACTTCTCTCCGAAAACATATGCCAAAATAATAGTAAATGAATTGCACCGTATACAACTGTTAACTGTACTTGCACATTCTCTACTAATATTGACATAACAACAAAGAAGACAAATAGGACAATTGCCGCAACAACATAAGAAATCATATACAAGTACTTATAAAGGTTTCTCAATGCATACCATAATAGGCTAATTGTTAATATCGTCTCATAACTAAAGAAAATATACGTATTAGGAGTCGTACTATTTAACAAGAAAGGAACAAAAAATGCTCCCACCGCCACGAAAATAGCGAGATATTCCGATCTATATCTTTTCGCTAAATAAATCCCTAAAACAACCCATATAATGTTGCAAACAAACGCAATACTTGCAGGAATAAACTCATATAAATAATGTGCCGCAAACGTTGTTAAAACAATTCCCGTAATACTTCCTCCAGCTAATACTAACCCTAACGCTTGCCGCTCTCTTTTAATTTGTATATCTCCTACGTAATACAAACCGGCAGATAGTACTATACCAAACACAACTCGTATCGCTGGTGTCAATAATCCGGCATCTACCCCTGCTTTGAATAACCAAATAACGCCAAGTAGCATAATACCGACAAATATGCGTGGTAACCACGTTTGACAAAACTTTATAATATTAAATGGTTCTGGTTTAAATGCAGATATATCTACTTGTTTCACCTCTGGCTCTTGCATKGACTTCCTCGTCTTAACTACATCTTCTTGTAACTTTTCATTACTTACCGCTTCAATATATTCTTTCTTTTCCTTATTAACATTTTGTTGAACTTTATCTACTTCTATTTTTCTTTGTTTCGCTTTCAATTCATAAAGTGCCTCTTGCATCGTTTCAATTGCCGTTTCGAGTGCTTCTATTTTCTTATTCAAATCCTCCTTCATACGCTCCCCCCTCATCATTCATGTAAAACCTATATATTACCAATTATCTTTATCATACTCTTAGTCTATTCATTTTCAATACTATTTTTCCAAAAAAAGAAAGGTGTTTTCCGAAATAGGAAAACACCTCTTACTTATTTATTCTTATTTATAGCAATACTAACAATTACACCGAGGCAGACACCTACAAATGCCGGAACAATCCAACCTACACCTTCTGAATAAAACGGAAGCATTTTTAGTAGTGGTGTCCATTTATTCATCAGTACACTTTTGTTTAAAATATCAATCGCACTAAATACCACTACGAGTCCAATCGTTACCGAATATACGTATACATACTTTCCAATATACTTATGGAATAACCCTAAAATAATAAGCGTTAGTGCAACTGGATAAATAAATCCAAGAATCGGTACCGATACTTTTAAAATTTGCGTTAATCCTAAATTAGCTAAAACCATACTAACAAAACTTAATATAAATGCCCAAACTTTATAAGATACTTTCGGAAATACACTTGCGAAAAATTGACTACAAGACGTAACAAGTCCGATGGAAACGCATAGACAAGCGACAGTAAAAATAAGACCTAATAAAACTAACCCACCTTGTCCAAATAATGTAATCATAACTTGTGCTAACACTTTCGCACCGTTATCAAATGTACCCAATGAACCACTAATTGAACCAACATATCCAAGAATGACATAAATAATAGWTARTAAWAGYCCTGCTCCAATACCAGCAATACTCATATATTTCGCTAAACCTTTATCATCCGCTACACCTTTTGCACGCAGAGCATTTGCAATAACAATCCCAAATATTAAAGCTGCTAACGCATCCATCGTTAAATATCCATCTAAAAATCCTTGGAACATAGGAGCTTGTCCATAATTTCCTGCAGGCTCTTTCACACTGCCTACTGATGTAAACATACTTTTTATAAATATAATAGCAATCATACATAATAATAAAGGCGTTAACACCTTTCCAAACAAGCCCATTAATTTAGACGGTGATAAACTTAACCAGTAAACAATACTAAAGAAAATAGCCGTGTACAATAACAAAACTACGCTACCCGCTTCTGGGAACAACTGGCCTGGCCCCATTTCAAAAGCTAAACTTCCTGCACGTGGTATACCAAGACCTGGTCCAATAAATAAGTACACAATACACGGAAAAATAATTGCAAATGAAGAATGAACCCTGCCCGCTAACGTTTGAAAACTCCCTGCTTTCGCAATAGCGATAACACCTAATATAGGAAGCCCCGTTGCTGATATAATAAAACCTAACAATGCAATTCTATAGCTATTTCCCTTTTCAAATTTCTTCTGAAAAATCAACCTTTATTGACTTATAATAGTTAATAAGGTAAAATATTAATCATACAATACTATTAACTTTGTTTTTTGCTTGTGTCAGGAGGAAAATATTATGGAATCAGCGATACAACTAGAAAAAGAACAACAAAGAAAAAAGAAACATCCTCCAGGTTTATACTTACTCTTCTTTACAGAAATGTGGGAAAGGTTTAGTTACTATGGATTACGAGGATTATTAACATTATATTTAACAACAGCTTTAGTAAGTGGTGGTCTTGGGTTTAGTCCCGCTTGGGCACTCTCTATTTACGGATTTTATACTGGTGCTTGTTATTTCACACCATTGATCGGTGGATACTTAACGGACCGTTTTCTAGGCAAACGAAAAGCCATCACAATTGGTGGTATAACAATGGCAATCGGTAACCTTACACTATTTGCCTTGCAAAACCAAGTCGGTCTATACCTCGGATTAGCGCTTATTATTATCGGTAATGGATTCTTCAAACCGAATATCTCTACACTTGTTGGAGAATTATACGAAGAAAATGATCCAAAACGTGATAGTGCATTTACAATTTTCTATATGGGTATTAACGTCGGTTCATTTTTAGCTCCACTCGTTTGCGGGTTTTTATCAGAAAATTTATTCAAAACAACAGTAGATGGCGTTGCTCATTTCGGATTCCGTTACGGTTTCTTAGCCGCTTCAATCGGAATGATCATTGGACAAATTTTATTTACAACACTATCAAATCGCTTCCTTGGTGATATCGGTAAAAAACCAACTCGCGATTTGCAAACGGATGCTGGACAACAAACAATAGGAAATACACCGTTAACAAAAAAAGAAAAACAACGTACAACAGTTATCGTCATTTTAACATGCTTTGTTGTCTTCTTCTGGGCTGGATTTGAACAAGCTGGTAGTTCGTTAACATTATATACAAACAAATTTGTAGACCGCTCTGTGTTCGGATGGGAAGTTCCAACATCTTGGTTCCAATCGGTCAATCCGTTATTTATTATTTTACTTGCACCAGCTATTTCAGCATTATGGGCGAAACTGGCAACTAGAAAAAATGGTGACATGAAAATCCCAACAAAAATGGGACTTGGTATGATCTTACTCGGTATCGGTTATATTGTTCTTGTTATCGCCACATTAAAAACAGGCAGTGACGAACATAACATTACAGAAAAAGCAAACTTACTATTTATTGTCTTTACGTATCTTTTCCATACGTTAGGTGAGCTATTCTTATCACCTGTCGGGCTATCAATGGTTAGTGCTCTCGCTCCAGTAAAACTAGCCTCTTTATTAATGGGCGTATGGTTAGCAAGCTCAGGTATTGCTAATATTTTAGGCGGACAGCTTGCAAGCTTCACAACTTCACTTGGATATGCTGAAGTATTCACAGTTATTGGCGCTGTGGCGATCGTTTTAGGTTGTGTTTTATTATCAATTTCTAAGAAATTAGTGAAATGGATGGATTAAAAAAAGATGAGGAAAATTCCTCATCTTTTTTTAYGCTTTCTTTCCCTTTTCTATTGCTTGTTCATACAAGCCTTTATGTTCTTTATATTCACTTGGCACGAAACTCTTATAGAAGAACGAAAGCCAGCTGTCTCCTTTTTTATATCCTTCTTCTCGAATTTCCGCTGCCTTTTTATTTGATTTAAATCCTTCAGTAAACCATTTCTTTAATGTTTCATTCTTTTCATACTTAGCAGGAACTTTTAAGTCGTAGTTTTCAAATGCATATGTATATCCAGCTTTTTCCGCTGCCTTTTTAGCAGCCTTATATCCCTTTTCATACGCGGTTTCATATACTTTCACATATGTATCCTTTTCAGTATTTCCAGGTTTCTTTTCAGCTAATTCTTTACCAGCCTTTTCACCAAGTTCCGCTTGTTCTTTTTCAATCTTTTCGGTTCTCTCTTTATTACCTACTTGGAAACCTTCTGCAAAGTTCMCCTTAAACTCAGGAGTAATTTGACTATCGTCCATTGCTTCTTGTGTTAACCCTTGCTCTTTACCTTTTTCAAAATGTGCTTTTTTCTGTTCTTCTAAAGACCATGCCGCAGCATACGCAGTTGTAAATGCTTGTTTATATGCCTCTGACTTTCCAGCTACATGTCCTTCTGCATTATTCTTTCCTGCTTTAAAATCTGTCTCTCCACTTTTTTGACCTTCAGCTTGTCCCTTTTCAGCCTCAGCTTTACGCTGCGCTTCCTCTGCCTTACGTGCTTCTTCTGCTTTACGTTGTTCTTCTGCAGCACGCTGTCTCTCTTCCTCTACTTTGCGCTGTTCTTCTGCAGCACGTTGTCTCTCTTCTTCTGCTTTACGTTGTTCTTCTGCAGCTCTTTGTTTCTCTGCCTCAGCCTTACGCTGTGCTTCTGCTTGTTTCTCTGCTTCTACAGCACCATTATTATTTTGGCTAGGAGCTGGACTCGTTGTACCACTATTAGAAGCTGGTTTATTGTGATAATGATATTCCCCGTACTGCAATCCCCATTTTTCACAATTTGTACGACACGTATGTCCACCATTAGCATCTGTACGTCCTGGATGTGCATAAGCAGAAATTGGCGCTACCAATAACGCTACACTTGTTGTTAAAAGAAGTTTTTTTACTTGCTGTTTCACTTTTGTTCCTCCCAAAATCTAGAATCATTACTTTATTATATAAAAATAGAAAAATATTTAAATACCAACTAAAATATTCTTTTATTTCTCAACATTTGATAAAAAAAGAAGGTTCACTCTTTAAAGAGTGAACCTTCTTTTTTCTTTATTTCTTAGCCTTTGTTCCTACTAAATCACCCGTAATAACAAAACGCTTAGAATTATCCTTAACAGATACACATGTAATAAGTGTTATCTCATCTTTCCCATGATCCTCTACAACTTCCCATTTATCAGGAGTCACTTCAGATACACTGGTAACAGTATACTCATACTCATTTGCATTGTCATACAAATAAATTTTATCGTTCTTCTTTAAAGTTGATACATCACTAAATAAAACACCTTTTTTTGACATATTATGCCCTGCAAGTGCATAATTCCCTTGTCCCATTACTTGATTTTCTTTTACCGTTGCCGCACCTGACAATAAATTCTTYTCAGTYGAYGCTTTTAAAACAGGAAGTTCTAATGARATRCTYGGAATKGAAATACGACCAACTACTTGTTTTTTATCTAACGATGCGTTCGCTACTTCTGCCAAGTCTGGTTGATTAATTTTTGAAGCATCTACAAATTCCGTTTCATGCTTTTCATAATCCATCTTTTGAACAGCCTGTACATTTTCAGTCTGTTTCGTTTCTGCCTTATATCCATCATAGAATGGCTTTCCGATTAATACACCACCTACAACAAATAGAAGGATTGCTACTATACTATAAATTCTTTGCTTGTTCATATACGATTCCTTTCCCTTACAAAATCTTACTCTATATAAAATGATAAAATAATATTGCTATATGTACAAGTATAAGCTAAAAGAAACCTTCTTGCTGATGCAAGAAGGTTTCTTTTTAAGCTAATTTATTTCTGTATAGTGATACGTGGAAGACTGTCATTTGAATAAAGAAAATAAAAAATAGAATATACAACGGGTATCCTGGAAGATATTCATTGATAATAGGCGAAAGAGTTAAAAATCCAACTGCACAAGGTAACACATACCATAACGAAACAAAAGTTGTTCGACAAGCTTTCTCCGTAATCGCTTTTTCACGTTCATCTTCTAACGGAAACAATAATGGATACATCCAAAAGGATAAATTTTTATATTTTTTCTTTTGGATCCTATAAAAAATTGTGACTATAATAGCTCCAATAAATAATAAAACGAATGGTACTCCATTAAACCATATTTCAAATGGGAACCTCTCATTTTTAATTATATCTGCGAGCTCTGTAACCACATTATAAAGTTCAACAAACGTCCAACATGCTAACGCAGTATAAAGCACATTTACGATATAAGAAAAACCAATTCTATTCATCCTCTTCCCCCTCCTTATTTAAAACAAATACATCTTCCATCTTTAACTCGAATACATCACAAATCGTCAATGCTAGTAATAATGAAGGAACGTAATCCCCTTTTTCAATTGCTGCAATTGTTTGTCTCGTCACTCCTACCTTTTCTGCTAATACACTTTGCGTAAAATTAAAGCGAGCTCTTAATTCCTTCACCTTATTGCAAATGGTCAAATTTACCACCTCTTACCATCATTGTATGCTTTCCTTAACAAAATGTAAACTCAACTTAACATTATTTTTATAAAAAAATCCAACTTTACGTTTTGTAAAGTTGGATTTCGTTTTAGTTTAAAATTGTAACTTTAACACTTCTTCTGCCCCAATTATTAGCTGTAGCTGAATCAGGCATTAATAAATCAATTATATGACCTTTAATCGCACTACCAGTATCTCCGGCAACCGCTGTTCCATAACCTTCTACATATACAGTAGAACCTAACGGAATTACAGCTGGATCTACAGCAATTAGTTTCATGTTTGGATTTGCAGTCAAGTTATGCCCTTGTCTAGATTTTACAATTTCACCTGGTTTATAGCCATTTTCAGCTGGATCTGCTGTATAAGCAGTTGCTGTTACATAAAATTCTTTTCCACCTTGAGCTGGTTTTGGATCTGGCTTAGGTGGTGCTGGTGTTGTATCTTTAGCTACAGGCTCTGCTGGCTTAGCTGCTGCTGCCTTCGCTTTTGCYAACTCTTCTTGCTCAGCCTTTGCAGCTGCTTCAGCTTTTGCGCGCTCTTCTGCTGCAATTCTTGCTGCTTCTTGTTCACGAGCAATTGTTTCTTGTACTGCTTTCATATTTGCTTCAACTTTTGCTTTTTCTTCTGCTGCTAAATTAATTTGGTTTGCAATCGCATTATATTTAGCTTGAACTGTTTGTAAGTTATCTTGACGCTTTTTCAAGTTATCTTGCAAATCAGCCTGTGCTTTTGCTAATTTTTGCTTATCTACTACTAAAGACTCTTCTTTTTCGTCGATTGCTTTTTTATCTTCCTCAATTTGACGAAGATCTTGTTCTTGTAGACGTAAAATTTCTTTATCTGCTTCTAGAATAGTAGTAACTGCGTTCATACGTTGTATGAAATCTGCAAAGTTTTTTGATTCTACAACAACTTCTACTACTAAACTCGTATTTGAGCTATTTTGAACAGAAACCATACGTTTTTTCATAATATCCTTACGAGAAAGGACTTTATCTTCTAAAACGATAATATCTGCTTTTTTTTGTTCAATCTGCTTATGTGTTTCATCGATTTTACGTTGAATAGCAGCTTGATCCTCTTTATTTTTTGCAATTGTATTATTTAAATTATGTAGTTCGTTTTCGATACCTTGAATTTCTTTAGTAACAGCTTGCTTCTCTTGCTCTTTCTTCTGCATATCTGCATCGTTTTGCTGCAATTGCTGTTGCATGTTGTTAAGTTTCTCGTCGTTTGACTCTGCTTTTACAGCGACTGTACTAGAAAGAACGATAATTCCTGCTAATACTAGACTACTGATTCGCTTAAAATAGTTCATAATCCGACTCCCTTCTTATACAGTTATACATGATTTATTTTACAGTTTGTTTACAGAACCACTAAAGGCGGTTGAATTAAATAAAATGTTTACTCAAAAGAAATCACTCCAACATAAAATTGATCAACTAGAAACTCATATACATGAACTAGAAGCAGAATTAAAACAAAAAGATGTGGAAAAACAAGAAATTATATCTTCTATCCATAATCGTGTAAAAAGCGTTATGCAAGAGCACGAACTTGTAAATAGCCAACATCATACACTCCAAAACTTAATTCAACAATTGAACGCATGCTTTGAAAATGTTTCTACGCGTACTACACATTCCAACGAATTAAATAACGAAATGCTACAAAAAGAGCAAAACTTAATTCAATCTATTGAAGAAATTATCGATTGCTCTAATGAAGGAAAAGAATCCGTTCATCGCTTACTCATTGTAATTAATAGATTAGGTGAACAATCTCAACGTACTTCTAATAGTATGAATCATTTAAGCGAACGCTCTAAAGAAATTGAACAAATTGTAGAAGTGATTCAAAACATTGCAGCACAAACAAATTTACTAGCGTTGAATGCAAGTATTGAAGCTGCACGTGCTGGAGAACACGGTAAAGGATTTGCTGTTGTTGCTAATGAAGTAAGAAAACTAGCTGAAAGTACAGCTGAAAGTACCAAAAACATCGGTAACTTAACGAAAAAAATTCAAGAAGAAATTGAAAAAGCATATGAAAATACAAAAGATAATTTACATTTAGTTGATGAAGGTGTAGAAATGAGCGCTGATACTAACGCTAGAATTGAAAATATTTTAATGATGATTCAAACATTACAAAGTGGCGCTACAAATGTTATTAAMGCTATCGAAAACCAAAAATCTTGTAACGATGATATATTACGAGAATTTGCAAACACACAACAAATGTTCCACAAATTAAATACTACTATTATGAATCATATTAATGATGCTGAAAAAGTCGATGTTCAATTATCAAAAAGTATTCAAAAAATAGTAGGTTTTCAGTAATGTAAAAAAYCCCCTATGACGTCATAGGGGATTTTTATTATATT
Organism: Bacillus sp. 05T31; assembly: GCF_056396725.1. NCBI lineage: Bacteria > Bacillati > Bacillota > Bacilli > Caryophanales > Bacillaceae > Bacillus > Bacillus sp. 05T31. The sequence continues at coordinate 10,313 of NZ_JBFTMA010000074.1, read as the reverse complement.
TCGAATATTWATTTCTTCTCAATATTCATCCGTATTCTTGTTATAATGGACAAGTTGTTTCTTTCGACTAATAAACAAGGAGGTTATTATGGAACAATTTTACTACATTTTAAAATATTTAATTCTTGGTCTGTTCCAAGGACTAACAGAACCAATTCCGATTTCTTCAAGTGGTCACCTCGTTTTAGCACAGCATTTGCTAGGACTAAAAATAGAAGGGTTTAGCTTTGAGCTACTTGTTAATTCAGCTTCATTATTAGCTGTATTACTTATTTATAGAAATGACTTAATTCGTCTAACAAAGAATGGTCTATCTTATATATTCACAAGAGCAGAAGATGCAAAATCAGATTTCTTCTTTATTATTTACCTTGTTATTGCAACCATTCCAGCAGGTGTAATTGGAGTTTTATTTAAAGATTATATCGACCACTATTTAAAAGGTGTTAAAATGGTTGGTATTTCCCTTCTTATTACTGCTATCGGCCTTTGGATTATTCGAAACTTGCGTGGACGTAAAAATGATGGCGACCTTTCTATGAAAGATGCAATCATTATTGGTCTAGCACAAGCTTGCGCACTAATTCCTGGTATAAGCAGATCAGGTGCTACAATCGTGGCAGCAATGTTACTTGGTATGAAGCAAGAAACAGCTCTTCGCTTCTCATTCTTACTATACATTCCTGTTAGCTTAGGTGGTTTATTGTTAAGTATTACAGACATTGCAAACGATCCAAATTTAGATACATTATTTGTACCTTATATTGTTGCTTTCATCGCAACATTTGTCATGACATATATTTCATTAAAATGGTTTATGAACATTATGGCAAAAGGAAATTTAAAATACTTCTCTTTCTACTGTATTATCGTAGGTGTGCTAACTATCATTTTCTTATAAAATGAAACTTTAATCAGGGGGTTTGTTCATCCCCCCTGATTATTAGCCCTCACCAATTGGGATTTTAAGGGCAGCAGGGCTCCCACCTGAATTTTGAGGTGGGAGTTTTACTGCCCACAAATAGCGGGATAAAAAATCACTTACTGCCCTCATACAGTAAGTGGTTTTTCCTTATGCATAAACTTTCTTTTCCTGACAATACAAGCGAATAACATGTGTATTTTTTTGAAATAAATCATGTGTTAAGCGAATAATAATAAAATTTCGTTTTGTATTATCATCATGAACAAAAATCTGTTCCCCCTCTTGAAAACGCCATGTGCTTTCAAAAGTTGTAATATGATCCCCGCTTACCGAAAAAAGCTCATATTGCATATCATGTACCCTCTTTCAACCTGCATAATCATAATATCTTTATATTAAACTTATTATAACTTAATCTATTTTAAATTTGTAATTTTTTCTATTTCGAGCTATTTCAACTTTGTTTTACATTCTTTTAAGCGCTATAATGATAAACGAAATTTCATTGAAAGGAGCTTCATTTTGACTGCATATTTATTTCCAGTAAAAACAGCTTTTATTTTATTTCCTATTTTAGCAATGTTTCTCTTAATCCCTTTTTTAATATTTAATTATCGAAAATACGGTTATGTAAATAAATGGCGTTCATTTATTTTATATTCATTATTACTCTATTTATTAAATGCCTATTTTCTTGTTATTTTACCTTTACCACAAACATATGACACATGTAGCCTACAACCGGCTAATACACAGCATATGCAACTCTCGCCATTTTATTTCGTACAAGAGATTAGTAATCATACATCGGCAATTTTGACGAAGCCAACTACCTATTTCTATTTATTAAAGGAATCTGCATTTTTACAAGTTGCTTTTAACGTTCTATTAACCGTTCCATTCGGTATTTACTTACGTTATTATTTCCGACGTAGTTTCTTCCAAACAGTGTGCATTTCTTTTTGCCTTTCACTGTTCTTTGAATTAACACAAGTAACTGGATTATATGGTATTTATAATTGTGCATATCGCTTATTCGATATCGACGATCTGTTTTTAAACACACTAGGCGGCGTAATCGGTTTTATCATTGCACCAATATTTACGCACTTCCTGCCAAAAACAAGCGAATTAGATAGTCATATTGATTTGGAAACGAAACCAGTCGGATTCGTTCGTCGTCTCCTCGCTATGCAAATTGATTGGATTTTCTTATCTATCGTTGTACCTTTCATTAAAAACAAAGGAAACTCACTATTTATTTCTAACATCCAATCTTATACAAATGTATACGAACTCCTTTTCATTACATGTTCAATCTTAATTTACTTTATTATCATCCCATATTTTACAAATGGAAGAACAATAGGGAAAGCGTTGCTTCGTATTTACATTAAAGGACAAGCAGAGCGTATTACACTAAAAGAATTATTCATTCGTTACGGTATATTCTATTTCATTTTAGGTGGAATCAATTACATTCTTTCTAGTAGCTCTATTTTAAATCATACAGAGCCTTTAGTATTACTAGTTATACTGTTATTCCAATTTGTAATTAACGGGCTATTTATTATTCATGTTTTATTACATGTATTTAGCAGTGATAAATTACTATTTTACGAGCGTATTAGTCATACAAGAAATGCAATTACACTTAAAAAAGCTGACAAATACTAATTTGTCAGCTTTTTTTCATAATCGTAAATAACTTTTCTGTATAAGGGCTTAAAAATATTCCTGTTTCATCTAGTGACTTCCTCACTTTTAGAAACGAATGCAATTCTGGATATATATTTTGCAATTTTTCGTACGTTAACGTATGCATTTTCCCCCAATGTGGGCGCCCTTCATACTTTAGAAAAATTTTCTCCACTTCACCAAAATAAGCGGCATACTTCATACCTTTATACATATGAACAGCTATATACGCTGAATCTCTTCCATATGCTGGACTGAGCCATATATCATCACCTCTCACGTAGCGGCATTCAATCGGGAAGTGCACCTTATACTTTTTCTTTTCAATAAGATTTGAAATTTCTTCTACAACAGCCCTCATATACTTTGAAGGGACACTGTACTCCATTTCATAAAATGGAACTGTACGTGATGTAGCGAACACTTCATAGCTTGGTCCAATTATTTTCGTGTTCGGTACAGCCTTAGCTGATAATCGGCTTACTCCTTTACTTATAGAAGGAAACCATTTACACCCTTTAGATAATAAAGAGAACATCCTATTTTCAAGTAACTCCACCTTTAGTTTATGCCATTTCAAATCACTTGCTTTACTCGTTGTTTCGTTTGTAAATTTCACTTGCACTTCATCTGAATAAGGAAAAACGAAAAATTCAAAATGACGATTCTTCTTATATTCTTCTAGTTTGTTCATTACAGTAGACAATGATTGTTTTTCACTTTCATAAACAAGCGAATACGCTAGGATAACCTTCAATTTTATCTTTACAATGATACCTAGCATTCCAAGTGACAACTGAAACGCTTTCCAATATTCGGCGTTCTCGGTTTCTGAACAAACTATACTCTCACCTGTTGATAAAACTGCCGTGATCTCTATAACTTGTGTTGATAAACTCCCAAATGTAACACCCGTCCCATGAGTCCCCGTACTAATCGCTCCTGCAATAGATTGTGAATCAATATCCCCTAAATTTTCTTGCGCATAACCTTTTTCCTGAAGTAACTTCCCTAAATCATGTAACTTTGTTCCCGCCCATACTTCGGCAACCTTCTTCTCTGCATCAATATTCCCAATACCCTTCAATTCATCTAAAGAAACTAAAATTTCTTCCGTTTGCACAAGAGGTGTAAACGAATGCCCTGAACCGACAACACGAATTTTCTTTCCCTTTTTTCGTGCAAGCCCYACAACTTCTACTACATCTTGTATACTTTTTGGATACATCGTATAATACGGCGTTCCTTCTACATTCCCTGTCCAATTTCTCCATTTTTGTCCCTTTATAGAAAGCATCGTCCATCCCCCCGATATGTTGAATACTCTCCAACAATTTCCCCTTGTTTAATGCGATACAAAATAGGAAAACGCTCACATAACTCCCCAGCTTTACTATGACGAAACAAGATAGAATCTCCTATATCCACTCGTTCCTCGCCGTTATAAAAAATTGGCGTTTGCACTTCACCAGCACCTTCTAACGCTAATAGTCTTGCACCACCCGGCCTCCAAATCTCAGGCTCTTTATCTTTACCAACTGCGCCTGAAGCAATATATCCACCACCGAGGCAAGTATAAATAAACGGAGCTGGTTTACGCACAACKGGTAAAGCAAATCCGACAGCTGGCTGAAATTGTACTTCTTTATAATAATCAAATAGTTTCGGGGAATAAAAAGCAGAACCTATTGTAATCTCTGAAACTGAGTTATCTTGCTCAGTTGTTTTTATACTTCCTGTTCCTCCCCCATTTACAAATCTTAGTTTAATACCAAGGTTTTGTATTTCTTTTACGATACGTCCTCTTCTTTCTTTAACCTCTAACACTGATTTCTTCTTTAAATACGAAACCACTTTACTTTTCATACATTGATTCGGTATATTATCCCCCACCCCGGCAATTTGAGCTTCATATCCCATTACACCATCTAGTATTAAATATGATGAGCCCTTCACCTTTTCTACTATTTTCAAAGCGCTCTGCACATCTTTTACCGGGGATCTTTTTACACCAAAATGAAATTTCAAAAAACGACTACTCATATCAATATCCAAACAAACGCGAAAACACCCTTTAGACTTCTCAGCAATTTTTTCTAAATAAGTAATATGGTCTTCACAATCCACCATACAAGTTATAATGTGCCCTTGCTTTGTCAGCAAACTAATTTCATGTAAAGCTCTTTCATCATAAACAGGATATCCGAGCAATAAATCATTAAATCCTTGTTCAATTAAAAACAAAGCTTCTCTAGGAGAAAAACACATAATACCTTGAAASCGATTATTTGCAGCYAAAATCTTTTTCATAAYTGGAACAGAGCGTAATGATTTACTCGCTATACGAATYTTCTTATCTCCACTTAACTCTATAATCGATTGAATGTTCCTCTCTAAAGCCACTTCATCTAAAAACGCACACGGTAATGGAACTTCCTTAAAAATTCCTCTATCCACAGTTTTCTCTCCTCTTCTATATATGTCTTATACATATTGGAAAGAAAAAATGATTTTCCTGTTTTCAAATAAAAAAAGTTTCTTCTTTACGAAGAAACTTTTTTAAGACTACTCTATTTCATAGAAATAGTCGCCTCTACTGGATAATGATCAGAATAATCATCATACGTATATTTTTTGAACCATGATGTAACAGACCACTTTGGAGATTTCACTTGTAATACGTTATTCTCTACGAATGATGGATTCGCATGATCTTTACTCGCAATAATATAATCTAAATGTTCAGCAGGTGCATCTGGATAATTGTATTTCGCAATACTGTTTGTCGTCGCATCCCAAGTTGCTGTATGTCCCGTATAAGATGGAATTGACGCATGTAATGTTTTAAACATGGATGCGTACTCTGAATCACTATTGTTCTCGGCATTTCTATTCACGTTCATATCGCCACCAAATAGGACGTACTCGTCATTTGGTATATTCTTATTTTTAATAAAATCTTGAATTTCTTTTAACTGGTTTGTACGTACAGATGCAGGTGARGTTTTTCCGCACATACTATCTTCAGCCTGCAAATGCGTCCCAATTACATGAACGAAACGATCATCTTTCTTAATTTTCGTGTATACAAATCCTTTATTTGATAAGTTATCTGGTCCACAGCCTTTTTCGAATACATATTGAATCTTTTCAACAATTGGCCATTTACTCACAATCGCTACACCTCCATCTTCAGGCGTCGAAGATGAATAGTTTCCTAACGTCTTATCCCACTCGCTTCCACTACTACGACCTAATACTGCCGTTTGATTTGGATATTCTTTCTTCAAATTTCCTAATAAGCGATTTGAAGCACTATTATCAAACACTTCATTTAATATAACAACATCTTGATTCTTTATATAATCTGCCGCTCCAATTAAATCAGCACGCTGACTTTGTCCCCAGTTGGGATATAGGTTTGTTGATAGCATGTATACATTATGCGTCATAACTTTTAACGTATCATTTTGATTTGTGGACATTTCTGCTTGAACGGAAGATCCGCTATATAAAGCTGCTAGACCAATCCCAAAGCTTAGTACACCTTTTAGCAATTTACTTTTCACAATTCATATCCTCCGTTTACTGTATAGTGATAAAAAGGCCAAATACTCTATGCTGAGATTTGACCTTCTTTCAAATATTTAACGATTTACATACGTATCAAACCAAAGCTGAATATATCCAGCTGTTACACGTTGCGCTTCCGTTAATCGCTTACCAGTCATTGGTGTAACTTCAGCGCGCCATTTGTCGGCATAACTTTGTGATACAGCAGCTTGCACGAACCAACTTTTCGTATTACTATTTACGATACCAGGGAAATCTTGTTTCGCAGCTACCGCAGCACCATGAATCCAATCTTCAGGGTTTGTACCTTTCCAATTCCAATATCCATTTCCGTCCGTTACTTTGTAATTATCTTTGATCGTATCTACAAAGTTTTCATATTTAGAATGGAATCCTTGTGGATAAGAAATATTCGTAAAGTTTGCTGCATGCATYGGTTGATTTACATCCCCTAAATAATGAAGAGATAACCCTAAATAGAAGAATGCTTGTTTCATATCTTTATTTTTATAAGATTCACCAGCTAATTTAAAATACTTAGCTCCAGTTTCCTTCGCTTGCTTTGCAAGTGGAATGTATGTACTTCCATCGTCTGGATCATAGAAATGTGACGCAAATGTACTATTGTCATAATAAGGATTTTCATAATCAGCAGMATAAATRCCRTTYTCTAAMTCYGTRCGCCATTCATTTAATAGTGCAACTTGATCTTGTTTTACAATTGTYGTATTACGGGACATAATATCAATTGCACGATTCACGATCCATAAGTGAGAATTTACACCTTCTGAATGCTTATCTTCAGCAGACCAATATTGAATAATCTGTACTCTATTCCCACCATCATTTTCATGAGCAAAAGCTACATTTTGTAACGGAGCTACTAACGTAATAGCTGCTGCTAAAGCGAGCACTTTCTTTTTCATCTGAAACCCTCCATTTTATAATTGAGTTATAGTAAATATTTTGTTAGGATCCTACTATGTCTTCTGGTTAACCTATGACTAGAATATCYCACCTTTCATCAAAATTCTATCAATAAATTAAAATATRCAAATGTTCATATCACTATAACTTTATACATAGCGAACGTAATGAATGAATGCACTTACATTGTAATACAGTATTGTTAAGCTACTGCAAATRMTTGTCTAAACTAATGTAAAAAAARAGTAAAGCATCCACATGCTTTACTCTTTTTTTCTATTCGATAATATACTTGGCAGCTGTACATTAACTGCCAATTTATGAATAAATCCAAACACTAATCCAATCCCGATAAATATGTATAAGATTGTAAATACCTTTCCAAAATCAGTTTGCGGACTAAAATTTCCATCACCGACAGTCGTCAACGTGACCACACTAAAATATAAAGCATCAAGAGGACGTAATCCTTCAACTGTACTATAAAAAATCGTACCAGATGTTAATGTTAAAAATGTTAATACGAATAATACTTGAAATTCTTTATCTTTCCACGCTCGTAAACAAGCTTTTAGCATCCGTTTCAATGTCAACATAAATGAAAGCATTAGACTTCCCCTTCCAAACAAAATACCTGCAGTTAAAGGAAAGTCTATCACCTTTCTGTATAGAAAAAAAGTAGCCCTCTTCTATTTCTAGAAAAGGGCTACTTTTTACTATTCTCTATTATTTAGGTGAAACAAGAATTTTCACTTGTGTTTTATCTTTTACAAGTGCTTCAAATCCTTCTTCAACAACTTGATCCACTGTGATTTTTTTCGTAATTAATTTCTCTGCTTGAATTTGGCCAGAGCTAATTAATTTAATAACAGCTGGGAAGATATGACGGTATCCAAGAATACCGATAACTTCTTTTTCTTTTAGTACAAGGTTGTTTGGCGTAATTGTCGCATCTTTTTCCCACACACTAACAATTACAGTTTGTCCTTCAAAACTTGTACTTTCAATCGCTTGACGAAGTACTACTTCGACACCTGTTACTTCAAAGCTCACATTTACACCTAAACCATTTGTTAAGTTACGAATTTCTGCTAGTACATCTTGAGTTGCTGGATTTAATACGTAATCAGCACCTGCTAATTTAGCTAGCTCTTGACGTTCTTTAGAAAGTTCCACTGCGATAACAGGAGTTGCTCCTGCTGCTTTTGCTGCTTGGATTACAAGAAGCCCAATCGGACCACAACCAAATACCGCTACAGCTTCTCCCTCTTTTAATTTACTTTGACGTACTGCATGAACTGCTACTGCTGCTGGTTCTACAAGCGCACCTTGCTCATACGTCATTTCGTCTGGAATATGATGAACCATATCTTCTGGTACTACTGTATATTCAGAGAAACCGCCGCCTTCTCCGCCAAGACCGTGGAAAACAAGTTGTTCACAAACATTGTAATGTCCGTGTTTACAAGCTTCACATTTACCACAAGAATAAATTGGTTCTACAACGACGCGATCTCCCACTTTATGAGAAGTAACGCCTTCACCGATTTCAACTACCTCACCACTAAACTCATGACCTAAAATAACCGGTGCTTTTACGTGTGTTAATGGGTGCTCTTCTGTTGGAATAAAAATAGGTCCTGCTAAATATTCATGCAAGTCTGTTCCGCAGATACCACACCATTTAACTTTAATCTTAACTGCTCCTGGTCTTACAGTTGGTTCTGGTACTTCTTCTACTCGTACATCACGTTGATTATGCCAAAGTAGTGCTTTCATTTTATACATCCCTCTCTACGTATATACTTAACCTGGTGAAGTTTACAAATCTATTATAATACTTYYATCCATATATTTCAAAAAAACAATCTCATTTYCACTAAWTTTTAACAAATAACGTTCAATATTTTGTCACTTTGTACTTTTTTCCACATCTGTTAATGCTAATTTCATTGCGATTGAAATTAGCATTATGCCATAATAGCATAGGAGAGGTGAATATCGCTTGAAATATTTTATTTACTTTATTGTTATCGTAGCGTTTTTAGATACATTTTCACAATTACCTATTATGAGTACTTTCGCTCAAAGTCTTGGAGGAACCCCTCTTGTTATCGGGCTAGTTATCGGTATGTACTCATTCGCTAATATGATCGGTAATATTATCGCTGGAGCCGCTGTCGATAAATTTGGTGCAAAAAAAATCCTTTATATAAGCATGGGAATTACGAGTTTCATAGTCTTGTTATACACCGTTGTTCAAAGTGGTGAACAACTATTAGTTGTGCGCTTTATGCACGGTTTTAGTGACGGATTTTTAATTCCTGCTGCCTTTACGTTTTTATCAAAGCAAACGAATTCAGCAAGGCAAGGTAAAGCAATGGCTCTATCTGGTGCCGCTGTTGGAACAGCTGCAATCGTAGGACCTGCTTTCAGCGGCATTATGAAAGCAACAGCTGGTATAGAGTGGGTGTTCATTACTATTTCTATTTTAATGGTCCTTGGTACAATCGTATCTCTATTCTTCTTACCAAATAACGTATCAAGAAAAGATAAATCAAGAACACAAATGATGAACAAAGAAGATATGATTGAACTATTGAAATCAGAACCGTTATTACAAGCATATATTGGTGCTTTCACACTAATGTTTTCACAAGGGATTGTCACTTATATGTTACCAGTAAAAGTTGAGGCATTAGCACTTAAAGCATCTACAACAGGCATGATGTTAAGTGTATTCGGAATTACCGCTATCCTCTTCTTCTTACTGCCAACAAATCGCATTTACGATCGATTTAATCGTTCCAAACTAATGCTAATCGGGATTGCAGTAATGGCACTAGCGTTATCTTTACTCGGATTATTTGCAACAAAAGGCATGCTCTTTATCGTTATGATGATTTATGGAATTGGATTCGCTATCCTCTTCCCAGCAATTAATGCTTTACTTGTTGAAAATACAACAGATAGTAACCGAGGGAAAGCATTCGGATTGTTTTATGCATTCTTCTCGTTAGGAGTTGTTGCTGGCTCTTTTACAGTCGGAGCAATCGGAGCATCACCTAGCGCTAGCTTCGTTATCGGAACTGCATTCTTGTTAACATTTGCTGGAATGATTTTTGTAAGAAGCAAAGTAAAAAAGACAATGATGGGTTAATTCCATCATTGTCTTTTTTTCGCCTAATAT
>NZ_JBFTMA010000073.1:0-11329 GCF_056396725.1 Bacillus sp. 05T31 | reverse complement strand
GTATTGAAACCATTCTCAGCACTATATGTGCTTATACTATCCATTTTAGGTCCCCTTCTAACGAAAGAGTCAAAGAATGTATATAAACTTTTAAATAAAATCTTTAAGTGGGATACAAAGAATAGCTAAATTTTAAACAATTGACGTGTAAGGTCAGACTTTATATAAGGTATTATTGTGAAGGAATCTATAGTTAAATAGATTCCTTTTTTTATGGGAAATTAATAACTGGTTGTTATTTGTTAGAGAAGGATATGTTTAATATTTTACATATTGTGGCATACATATAGGAAAAGGGAGTTTAGGAAGGGGATTATTGAGAAATGGAACTCCAGTTTCAAAATGTATATCAACAAGTTGAGAATTGGTATGTGTTGGATTCGGAGCTTCCTTGGGATGTCAAAAAGTTAAGAAATGATTTGTTTTCTCTCATTGAAGTAAGTGCAACGCCAGTTATTTTTTGTGATACGTGTGATGCGAATCATGTACTTTTATCATTAGGAGAAGAAGAAGAGGAGTTTTTATTCCCAGTAGGTGGTTTTTATCATAAAGAAAAACAATTAATTTTCGTTTGTATGTGGGAAGAGTATGAGCAAGTGCTCAAAACGCTATTGCATGAATTCAGGCATGCGATGCAGCATAAGGACGATATACTATATGTTGGAAATGAACTATACGAAGAAAGATGGATTGAGAAAGATGCGAGGCATTTCGCGGAGAGGAAGCTAGATGAATATAAAAATAGAAATTTAATCTGAAGCATAGTGGAGGAAAATCACTGTGCTTTTTTGCTAATTAAAAATAAGTAGTTGACCTTTAATAAGTTTAGTTCTAAACTAATAGTATCAAATGAGCGAGGTGATGGAATGAAAGCAGAGGAAAGACTTGGATTACTATTATGGTTTCGTTTATCACGCTTTTATAATAGAAGTATTCGTGAGACGAATCAGCATTTGAAAAAGTGGAATGTATCTGCCGCTCAGTTTGATGTATTAGTTCAAATCGGAGGAAACGATCGTTTAACGCAGCAAGAACTTGGAAATAAGTTGTTTGTTACGAAAGGAAATGTTACTCAACTTTTAAATAAGATGGAGCAACTAGATTGGATTCAGCGTGAACAAGAAGGTACTACGAAATATATTTCATTAACAGAAAAGGGAAAGGTTCTATATGAAGAAATAGTCCCGCCGCAAGAAACATTTCAAGCAGAGCAATTTGATAAGTTAAATAGAGAAGAACAAAAACAATTATTAGAATTACTGAAGAAATTGCAGTGATAAAATTAAAAATAAATATCTCGATTCCGAGATAATATGAGGTGAAGGATATGTTTAGAAAAGTTGATCATAAAAATATGGGAAGAGCAAATCACGGTTGGTTAAATACACATTTTCATTTTTCCTTTGCAAATTATTATAATCCAAACAACATGAATTTTGGAGCAGTGCGTGTTATGAATGATGATTTAATAGCGCCACAAACTGGTTTTGATATGCATCCGCACCGTGATATGGAGATTATCTCTTACGTTATAGATGGTGAATTAACACATGAAGATAGTATGGGGAACCGCGGGACAATTGAGCGTGGGCATGTTCAATATATGAGTGCAGGTACTGGTGTATTTCACAGTGAGCATAACTTAGGAAGTGAAACATTACGTTTATTGCAAATTTGGATTTTACCAGACCGCGACGGTCATAAACCAAACTATGGTGAGTTTAAATTTGATTGGAGTAAACGTGAAAATGAGTGGTTCCATATGGTATCTCCTTCTGATGGAGATGCACCAATTCATATTCACCAAGATGCAAATTTATATTCTTTATCATTAGAAGCTGGTAAAGAAATTCATTTTCCTGTTAAAGAAGGACGTCAATTGTACCTTGTACAAATTGAAGGTTGCAGCGTTGTAAACGGTGAAACACTCGTAATGCGTGATGCAGCGGAGGCTGTAGAAGAAGATATTCACATTCAAGCGAAAGAAAACTCTCACTACTTAGCGATTGAAATGAAAATGGAATAAAGTGAAACTTTAACCCATGGCGGTTTTAAGTATGTGAATAGCGAGATGAAAAGTTATAGGGAAGAGGATATCGAAAACGATATCCTTTTTTGTGTGAGTTAAATTAACAGAAAAAACTTTCTCAATTTTTGAGAGCAGGTATTAGAAAGATTATTCAGAATATTTATAAAGGTGTTAAAAACTTTTAGGGAAATGGGGAGTGTTAGATTGAAAAAGCAAGTAATTTCATCAGCATTAGCATTAACTGTTATCGCAAGTGGGTTTGGGGCATTTGGAGCAACTACGACGAAAGCAGAAGAGCAAAAAATCCAGTATCACCAAGAGTTTAAAACACCAGCTTACATAGGTGAAGAATGGAAAGCGCCGGAAGGACTAGATAAAAAAGAGACGGTCTTTCAATATTTAGAGAGTAAAAAAGATATGTTTAAACTAGCGGGAAATATTGACAAACATTTCAATATCGTTGGTGAAGAAAAAGATGCTGAGTCTGGTACAACACATGTGAAGTTAGTTGAGAAGCATAATAACATTCCTGTGTATGGTTCAGATCAAACAGTTACGCTTGATAAAGAGAACAATGTAAAAGCATTTTTCGGACAAGTTATTCCGAATTTAGATGATAAAAATATTCCTACATCTGCAAGTATTAGTGCGGAACAAGCAGAAACGATTGCAAAAGCTAATATTGAGAAAGAAATTGGTAAAGTAAAGAATTATGATGGCGTGAAAAAAGATTTATATGTGTATGAAAAAGATGGTCAATACTATCTTGCATATCTTGTAAAAGCGTCGGTTTCAAAACCAGCTCCAGGATATTGGCATTACTTTGTTGATGCAACAAATGGAAATGTTATTGAGAAATATAATGCTGTAGATAACATTACTGGATTTGGTTACGGAGTATTAGGTGCTAGACAATCATTTGAAATTGCTCAAGATACGAAAACAGGAGCGTTCAACTTATTTGATGGTACACGAGGACAAGGTGTTCATACATTTGATGCAGAGAATATGGATGAAAACTGGTTTAATTTATTCTCACAAATTCTTGGATATACAGGGGAAGAAGTTGTAAGTAAATCGAAGTTCTTCGAAGATAAAGCGGCAGTTGATGCGCATGTGAATGCAGGAAAAGTATACGATTACTATAAAAAGACATTTAACCGTAACTCTTTCGATGATAAAGGTGCGAGACTTATTTCTACTGTTCACGTAGGTGAATCTTGGAATAATGCAGCGTGGAATGGTGTGCAAATGATGTATGGTGACGGAGATGGTAAGACATTTATTCCATTATCAGCAGGGCTAGATGTTATTGGCCACGAATTAACGCACGCTGTAACTGAGCATACAGCAAACCTTGTTTATAAAGATGAGCCAGGAGCGTTAAATGAATCATTATCTGACATTATGGGTGTCATGGTTGAGAAGAAGAGCTGGGATTTAGGTGCAGATATTTATACACCTGGTAAACCTGGTGATGCGCTTCGTTCACTGAAGGATCCAGCATCTATTCCAAATCCATTAAAACCAGGTGAAGGTTACCCAGATCACTATAATAAACGTTATACTGGAACAGCTGATAATGGCGGCGTTCATATTAACAGTAGTATTAACAATAAGGCGGCATATTTAGTATCTGAAGGTGGAGACCATTATGGCGTGAAAGTAACTGGAGTGGGCCGTGAAGCGACAGAAAAAATTTACTATCGTGCTCTTACAAAATATTTAACTGCAAACTCTAATTTCAAAATGATGCGCCAAGCTGCACTTCAATCAGCAGAGGATCTATACGGTAAAAACTCTAAAGCTGTACAAGCTGTAACGAAAGCTTATGACGCTGTAGGAGTAAAATAATAAGAGAACAAGACCTGACTGGATTGTCAGGTCTTGTTCTTATTTAATCACGAATACCTAATGCGATTTTTGCCATGCGTGACATACGTTCTTTTGTCCATGGCGGATTCCATACAACGTTTACTTCTATTTCATTTACTTCAGGTACGTTCGTTGATAATACTTTTTTAACGTCTGATACGATTTGCCCAGCCATTGGACAACCGATAGAAGTCATCGTCATTGTAATGACAGCATTATTATTTTCATCTGCTGTAACGTCATAAACTAATCCAAGATTGATAATATCAACACCTAATTCAGGGTCAATAACAGCTTCTAAGTTTGCATATAACTTTTCTTCAAATGCTTGTTGTGACATGTGTAGCACCCCCCTAAATATTAATGATATCGATTCTCATTATAACGGATATACGTATAAAGTGCAGGGAATGAGCTCAAAAAAATATTCCTCTTGGAAGAGGAATATTTTTAAAAAAGCTATTCAGTTTTAAAATGAGATACGAGTTCATCTAATTCTTCAACCGTTTGTTTCATTTGTTTTGCAGTTAGGGTCATTTCATTCATAACAACGACTTTCTGTGCAGCGGATTGTGCTGTTACGGCAGTCTCACTTGAAACTTCATTAGAAATTGAAGCGATGTTATTAAGTGAAGCATTCATTTCTTCAGCACTTGCAGCCATTTCTTCAGCAGTTGCTGATATGTCTTGAATTTGGGTAGATACCTTATTCACTTGTCCAACAATTGTTGTGAAGGAAGAGCCTGCTTCACGAATGACGTTAATACCTTCAGATGCTTCTGAGCGACCTTGAGACATCATAGAGCTAGCAGTTTTTGTATCATTTTGAATTTGATGTAGCAACTGGTTAATATCTGTTGCTGCTGTTTTTGATTGTTCAGCAAGTTTACGAACTTCATCAGCTACGACAGCAAATCCTTTTCCTTGTTCACCGGCACGAGCCGCTTCAATAGAAGCATTTAAAGCAAGTAGATTTGTTTGTTCAGCGATATTGGAAATAGATTGTACAGCTGCATCAATATATTTCGTATGAGTGATTAGACGTTCGACCACTTCTGATGTAGCATTTACAGCTTCGTGAATCGTCGTCATTTGTGAAATAGATTTTTGAATAACAGTACTTCCGTCGCTAGCGTGTTCTGACGTGGCTACAGCTAGTTCAGCTACAGAAGAAGCAGATTCTGCAATACGCTGAACACTCATTGCCATATCATCCATTGCAGTCGAGCTTTCTTCCATACTAGAAGTTTGTGATTGGATGCTGGCATTTAAATTGGACATCGAGCTTTGAACTTTTATTGTTGCATCACGCGATGTATTGGTCTTTTCTAGCATATTTTCAGAAGCATTTTGTACTTCCACAGAAGTTTTTTGAACACGATTAATGATATGCTGCAAGTTTTCTAACATTTTATTAAATGATGTTGCAATTGCACCGATTTCATCATTGCTATTTACTTGTAGACGAGCTGTCAGGTCACCCTCTTGGGAAGATAACTCTTTTAGTTTCGTATCAATTTGTTGAATTGGTTTTACAAGTTTACCAGAGAACCACCATGCAAGAATAATTGCAACGACAATACATATAACAAGTGATAAGAATACAACGTATTCAATTAGTAGTGATGATTGGTCAATTTTTTCAATGGATTGATCACGTAACTTAGCTTGTTCGTTGCTATAGTTTGTGAAATCACCAATAACTTTATAAACCGTACCATTTTCTTTAGAAGCAACTTGTAATGCTTCTTCCCATTTTTGTTCTTTCGCAAGAGTAACAACTTTATCATCAATAAATTGTCTCCATGTAGAGCCTAATTGCATTGTATCTTTTACTTGTTGAGAAACATTAGGGTTAGAAAGAAGTTCACTTTTTGAATCCTCAAGACGTTTACTCATTTCATGAAACTTGTCTAATTCGACTTGATCATGTTGTAGTAAATAACCTCTTAAAGCAGAGAGCTGTACTTGATAAGCATCTCCACGCTCTTTCAATTCTGTTGCAAGAGGAGAAATTTCTTTTTGTAATGCTTCAGCTTTACGAGATTGGTCAATAGTAAAAAATAAAATAAAAGCTAAAGCAATCCCGAATAAAGCACAAATCGTTCCCATCATGAACATAAGTTTTTTTCTGATACTTACAAAATTCATATTATAAAAAGCCCCCTTTGTGAAATCTTAGTATTAGGATTAATTAATGTTAAAAATTGAAAGAAAGCTTTACTCCATCTGGAATAAAGCTTTCTTATTTCCTTTAGGAATTATAGCAGACAGAGTGGGAGAGAGAAAGATATATTTTAAAGTGAAAAAGAGGGGCTAAAAAGTAATCCCTCTTTATTATGAATTTTGTTTAAAAAAATTATAGAAGATAATGGAAAGAGGCGGATGAGTAGAATTAAAATGGATATATTTATATATCAAAAATTCTTAAATAAAAATAAGAAATACTATTGTAATTAGAAATAACATCCTGTATACTTCTAATTAGTTGATAACGATTATCACTATCAACTGAAACATTACTCTTCGTTATGTTGGTCATACCCCTTTTTGACGACGTAAGTCAGAGACGAATGTTGAAATATCTTGTGTCCTATTCTACAGAATTATGGTAATCTCCAACCTCAACTTATATGCGTAAGCATGCAAAAAAGGATCCTATCCGTGAAGGGATCCTTTTTTGCATGGTGTTGCAATTAATGTATATAGACCGGGTATACGCTCTTCAATTCCCTCTGATGCAGTAGAAGGGAAAACCCACTTTTGATGAGATCCGTGTTCTTCAACTAGCTTTTCAATTTTAAAACGTTCTTCCGCAAGTGTTGTAACAATTTCTCCTAACGTCCAGCGGCGTATGTTTGTTTTCGGTAATGATTCTTTCTGCGATTCTGTAAGAAGAATGCTATAAGCAACATCATCTTCAATCAATTCTTCATCGAAATAATTTCCATTGGCCCGAAATGATGGATGATCTACACCTAATAATTTAGTGTAAATAGGATGATAGTCACGAAGGATAAGCATTCCATCTTGTTTAAGTAAGTTAGCAATCTTTTGAAAGAGTGGTTTTAAATCTAAAAAGTAATGAAGTACACCAAGTTCTAGCAATACGACATCAAATGATTCGGAAAGATTTACATCCAGTACATCAGAGACGATGTATTGGATAGAGACACCAGCAGCTTCGGCTAGTTCGGTTGCATATTTTTCATTACTTGCTGAAATGTCTACAACTGTTACATCGGCTCCTAAAAGAGCAAGAGCAACTGCTTTATTTCCTTTTGATCCGAGTAAATTAATAATACGYTTTCCTTTTGGAGATTGTATGTAAGGTAAATAATGATTTACTTCGCGCACGGGATCTTCCATGAGCTTTTTCGCATAATCCTCTGGCGCCCCGTGGCGATTTGTCCAAGCTTCATAAGCAGCTGCGTTCCAGCTTTTTTCATTAATAGTACTTAGTTGTTTTTGATTCAATTTTATCACTCCTTTTGTGAACGTATAGTTATTCGGTGAGTGAGTGGGGTTTCCTTTTTTTTTTGAAATAAAGTTTGATTTTTCTGTTATTAAGTCGTAAAATATGTGTCATACATAAAAGCGTTGAAAAGGAAAAGTAGAATGGAATCATTCTTTCCAGAGAGCTTCGGTAGCTGAGAAGAAGCAAGAATATTCATTTGAACAATGGCCTTTGAGCTTCGTCCTGAACTTATCAAATGATAATAGTAGGCGGCGACGAGAGTTGGTACTCGTTATCAAAACCACAGTATAAGAGCATATAGCTCCGTACTTGTTAAGGTTAGTTATGCGAATGACTGACGAAATAAGGTGGTACCGCGACTGTTTAAAAARCCCCGCCCTTATCTTTTTTAAGATAAGGGCGGGGCTTTTTATATTTTAAAGGAGGAATGTAAGATGAGTATTTTTATTGGAGGCGCTTGGCCGTATGCAAATGGTTCGTTGCATCTTGGGCATATTGCTAGTTTGTTACCTGGAGATATTTTAGCACGTTATTACCGGGCTAAAGGTGAGAGAGTGTTGTATGTTTCAGGAAGTGATTGTAATGGAACACCAATTACAATTAGAGCAAAACAAGAAGGTGTAACGGTGAAAGAAATTGCTGATAAGTATCACGAAGAGTTTGAGCGATGTTTTCGTAGCCTTGGTTTTACGTATGATTGCTATACACGTACAGATAGTGAGCATCATCATGAAACTGTTCAAAAAGTCTTTTTGCGACTATTAGAAGAAGGTTATATTTATAAAAAAATAGTCGAACAAGCTTATTGTGAAACGTGTACGCAATTTTTACCGGATCGATATGTAGAAGGTATTTGTCCACATTGTCATGAAGGRGCRAGGGGSGATCAATGYGATGCTTGTTCCGCTATTTTAGATCCACTYGATTTGTTAGAAAAGAAATGTAAGTTATGYGGTAGTACGCCATCAGTACAGGAAACAGAGCATTTCTATTTTGCATTGCATAAATTTCARCARCMAATTAAAGAGGYYGYAGAAATTGYAAAGCAGAAAGGAACATGGCGTGACAATGCAATTCAATTAACAGAGAGATATTTAAAGGAAGGATTACAAGATAGGGCAGTGTCACGTGATTTACCAATAGGGGTACCAATTCCATTGGCAGGATATGAAGATAAGAAAATTTACGTATGGATTGAAGCTGTGACAGGATATTATTCAGCGAGTAAACACTGGGCTGAAGAAACAGGGAAAGCTGATCAAGAGTTTTGGGATAGAGAAGCGAAAACATATTATGTACATGGTAAGGATAATATTCCGTTTCATTCAATCATTTGGCCGGCGGTATTACTTGGAATAGGAGAAGGAGCGATCCCGCGTCATATCGTTTCGAATGAGTATTTAACAGTAGAAAAAAGAAAGTTATCGACAAGTAAAAACTGGGCAGTATGGGTACCTGATATATTGGAACGCTATAATCCAGATTCTATTCGTTACTTTTTAACAGTAAATGCACCAGAAAATCGTGATACTGATTTTTCATGGCGTGAATTCATTTACAGTCATAATAGTGAACTATTAGGCGCATACGGGAATTTTGTGAATCGGACGTTGAAGTTCATTGAAAAGTATTATGATGGCATTGTGCCAAAAGCAAATATTAATATGGAGCTGAGAGATAAGGTAGAAGGATTATATAAAAGTGTAGGAGAAGCAATTGAACAAACTAAATTTAAGGTGGCATTAGAAACAATATTTGATGCAGTACGCTTTGCAAATAAATACTTTGATGAAAAGCAGCCTTGGAAACAAAGAGAAGACGACCCAGTTTCATGTGAAGAAACGATTTGTAACTGTGTTTATCTTATCGCTAATTTTGCACAATTGCTTGAACCATTTTTACCGTTTTCAAGTGAAAGAGTTAGAAATACATTATCGAGTGTTAAAGTAAATTGGGAACCTCAAAATACGTTGCCAAACCGAATTGATAATGTRCAGCCATTATTTGAGCGAATTGATGTAAAACAAATTGAACATGAGTTAGAGAAGTTATATGGAGCGGTAAAGTGAAATATAAGGAAAAGACCTTTCAAATAAATGAAAGGTCTTTAGTTATGCAGTAGGACTCTCTTTTTTCCCTTTTAAAAAGAAAAGTACAGCAAGGATTACGAGAATAATAGCTGCAATATGTTATCTTGAATGTAGTATTAAAGTTTAACATATCGTGACTTTATGCACATTTATATACAAGTTGATGTTKTCACGCACTATGMACACGATTATGTTTTTTTTCTTTCCTAGCAGTAAGTAGTTGYGGTGTRAAAATACCGAGTAATATAACYACAATCCCAATCCACTGCATWGGYGATACAACTTCATAAACAAGTGTAATAGAAGCGATAATTGCTGTTGGTAATTCAGCTGCACCTAATATTGTACCAAGTCCCGTTCCGACTTTTGGTACCCCAATTGAAAAACAAATGACAGGTATAATAACCCCGAACAATCCAAGGAAGAAAGCATATTTCCATAGGCCTGCTTGTAAGGCACCATCTGTTAAAAAGGTGGGCGGGAAAAATAAGCATACAATAAGAGTAGCACTCGTTGTCATAAGAAAGCTTTTYGTATAAGGCGGAACAGCTGTAGCAACGCGCCCGCTTACAAATACATAGAATGAGAAAGAGACGGCAGCTAATAGTCCGAAAATAATACCTTTCGTAGAAAAGTTTTGTCCAAGACCTTCAAATACTCCACCAGCAAACAATGTACCAGTAAATAAAATAATAATAGATATAACTTTCTCACGGCTTGGGAATGTCCGGTTGGCAATCGCTTCGATGACTACACCAATCCAAGTGAACTGAAAGAGTAAAACGACAGCGATAGAGGCTGGCAATTCTTCTACGGAAATAGCATAGAAAATACCTGTCATACTCATTGTTGTGCCGACTGTTAGTAACGAAAAGAATTGTTTTTTTGATACTTTATGACGTGAAAAGAACAGAACGAGTAAAAGTAGTCCAATCCATCCGAAGACATATTGCCCTCCTAGTAGTTGGTGTGCGGAAAATCCGTCGATGAATCCGAGTTTAAAAATAGTTGAAAGTACGCCGTAGCTACAAGCGCCGAATAAAACTAGTAATGAATACTTAAACTTCTCCATAAAAATCCTCCTTTTAAATAATAAAAAACGCCCGCTATCCAAATAAGGATAACGGGCGAACGAAACAGAGTAAGATACTCTACAAAATTCCGCCATTCATACGAAGTATGAATTTGGGGTATGAAATTAGAGTAGGTTTTACATTGCTTTTGGGAATACAATGGAGCATTTTACACCTTGAGGTGTGTTTTGTATTCCATAAGGAAACTGATGTTTATCTAATATTTGTTTTACAATATATAACCCAAGACCACTACCTTGTACTAAGCCATGTTTGTCAGGATTTGCGCGATAGAATGGTTCAAATAAATGGGCAAGTTTATCTTCATCAATTTGAGAACCTGTATTTAATACTTCTAATGCGTAACCGTTTGGCTTTTCATAAAGTTTTATATATACATGCTGATGGTCAATTGTATAATGAATTGCATTTGAAATAATGTTAAAAATAGCAGTTTGCATAAATTTAGGATCAGCTAAAATTTGTACATCTTGTTTAATGTTAGATTGAACATTTAATTGTTTTACAGATACAAAATAATCTACTTTCTTTATAACGTCCTCAATAATATTAGTTAATGAGATAACTTTTAAATTTGGTTTAAATTGAGGGTTTTGTATTTTGGATAATTCTGACACTTTTTCCGTTAATATGTTAATATCTTGCATCATCTCATATGAACGTTTTAAATATTTATCTCTATCTTTATAAGCGCCAATTCCGTGAATCATGCCATCGAGTTGTCCCATAACGGCTGCGATTGGTGTTTTTAATTCATGGGATA
>NZ_JBFTMA010000072.1:0-11357 GCF_056396725.1 Bacillus sp. 05T31 | reverse complement strand
ACAAACACCAGTTGCACAACCAGTGTATAACAATACGAATACGGATATTTTAAAACGTCTATCTAATTTAGAAAAAGCTGTATTTGGAAGTAAGTTATACGAATAAATTAAGGTAACAAAAAGGTTAAAGCATTTTACATAGAAAAAAACATTGCAAAATCTTTTTGTTTCCACTATACTAATGTTTGTCATAACGTTTGGGTAATCGCTGCAACGCCAACGTTGTAGAGGAAAGTCCATGCTCGCACGGCCTGAGATGGCTGTAGTGTTCGTGCCTAGCCAAGTCATAAGCTAGGGTATTCTGGCTGCAAGGCTGGTTTAACGGCAGGGAAAAAACCTAAGTCCTTTCGGATATGGTTTGACTACCTTTAAAGTGCCACAGTGACGAAGTCCTTGAAGAAATGATAGGAGTGGAACGAGGTAAACCCCACGAGCGAGAAACCCAAATAATGGTAGGGGAATCTTTTCCAAGGAAATGAACGACGGAAAAGGACAGGTTTTCGTAACCTGTAGATAGATGATTACCACCGGAGTACGAGGCGTGGGCCGTTTGCAGTACAAAGGAACAGAACATGGCTTACAGAACGTTATGAACCAACTATGAAATAACTCAGCTCTCCTTTGTTAGAGG
Source organism: Bacillus sp. 05T31 (assembly GCF_056396725.1). NCBI lineage: Bacteria > Bacillati > Bacillota > Bacilli > Caryophanales > Bacillaceae > Bacillus > Bacillus sp. 05T31. Next base: position 10,726 of record NZ_JBFTMA010000072.1, on the reverse strand, counting down.
AGGGCTTTTTATTTGTATGAAGTTATAARTTGTGAGTTAAAATGGTAAGTGAGAATATTCTTCGTAATATGTGATAATTAATAGGACAACATGTTATTAATTATTGTTTGATTATACATAAGAGGTGAATGCAAATGGGAAAAGTTACTTTAATTGCAACAGCGGCAATGGGTATTGAAGCGTTAGTTGCCCGAGAAGTTCGCGATCTTGGTTATGAATGTGAAGTGGAAAACGGAAAGGTAACGTTTGAAGCGGATGAAAAAGCGATTTGTCGTACGAATTTATGGTTACGTACTGCAGACCGTGTGAAAATTAAAGTCGGCGAATTTAAAGCAACAACATTCGATGAGTTATTTGAAAAAACAAAAGCGTTAAACTGGGGAGATTATATTCCAGAGAATGGAGAATTCCCTGTTATTGGGAAATCTTTGAAATCAACATTATTTAGCGTTTCAGACTGCCAACGTATCGTTAAAAAGGCTGTTGTTGAGAAATTAAAAACAACGTATAGACGCACAACTTGGTTTGAAGAAGATGGACCGTTATTCCGTATTGAAATTGCAATGCTCAAGGATATTGCGACGTTAACAATCGATGCGAGTGGTGTAGGTCTTCATAAACGTGGATACCGTCTTGAGCAAGGTGAAGCGCCTTTAAAAGAAACATTAGCTGCGTCTTTAATTAAGTTAACAAACTGGAAGGCGGATCGTCCTTTCGTTGATCCTTTCTGTGGATCTGGTACAATTCCAATTGAAGCTGCATTAATTGGACAAAATATCGCACCAGGATTTAACCGAGGCTTTGCATCGGATGAATGGGGCTGGGTTGGTAAACAAAATTGGCGCGAAGCTCGTCAAGAAGCTGAAGATTTAGCTAATTATAATCAACCATTGCAAATCATTGGATCAGATATCGATCACCGTATGATAAGAGTTGCCCAGGATAACGCAGAAGAAGTTGGATTAGGGGATCTTATATCATTTAAACAAATGCAAGTAAAAGATTTCACGACAAAAGAGGAATATGGCTATGTTGTAACGAATCCTCCATACGGAGAACGTTTAAGTGAAAGAGCGCTTGTTGAAAAATTATATAAAGAAATGGGAGAGGTATTCCGCCCATTAGATACGTGGTCAATGTATTTATTAACAAGTTATGAAGCATTTGAGAAATGTTATGGGAAAGATGCATCGAAAAARCGTAAACTGTTTAACGGATTTATCCGTACAGATTACTATCAATACTTCGGAAAGCGTCCACCGCGTAATTCATAGTATAAAACTCCTCCAGCACGCATATACTGGCTATTATGTAATGCGTAAAGGAGGAAGTGATATGGATAGTTTCCAATTATCGATGATTCAAAAAGCTATTCACCGTACGTATGATGAGCTCGGAAAAGAAGTGGATAGTCAAGGTGCAATTGTAGATGGAATACAAAAAGCGCAGGAAGAATATTTGTCAGCTCTTTCACATGAAACAGCGATTGATAAACGTTATTTAAGGTTATTAATATAGAAAAAAATTTTCCTTTTTCGAAAGGAAAATTTTTTTTCGTGTATTTCTATGTATTGTAACAGGGGAAAGTGGCTGCGCACATGTGAGTAGCAGTTGCTATATCTTTTTATAGAAAAACTGTTTGGTTGGAGGCTAAGGATGTTTACTGAGAATAGGTTACCATTTGAAGTAGGAAAACAAGATAATTTTTATGATAAGTTGAATGAGTGGATTGGAGATGTGTTTTACGACATTCTTCCGGAAAAGGGCTTTGAAGAGCGTGATGAACAGATTTTTATGGCGTTTCAGTTAGAGCGCGCTTTCCAAGAGAAGAAAGTTATGTTTGCAGAAGCGGGTGTAGGAACAGGGAAAACAATTGTATATCTTCTATATGCAATTTGTTATGCACGTTATACAGGGAAGCCGGCTATTATCGCTTGTGCAGATGAAACGTTAATTGAGCAGCTTGTGAAAGAAGAAGGAGACATTGCTAAGTTATCTGAAGCATTAGGGCTATCTGTTGATGTTAGACTTGCGAAGTCAATGGATAATTATTTATGTTTACGTAAACTTGAAGATGTTATGAGTGGACGAGCTCCAGAAGTAATTGAAGATGTATATTACGAATTACCTCAGTTCGTATTCGATCATGGTACGATGCAGAACTTTACTCACTATGGTGATCGAAAAGAATTTCCACTGTTAAATGACGAGGAATGGTCAAAGGTAAACTGGGATTACTTCCAAGATTGCTTCACTTGTGATTCTCGTCATCGTTGTGGTCAAACTCTTTCGCGCGAGCATTATCGTAAAGCGGCAGATTTAATCATTTGTTCTCAAGATTTCTATATGGATCATATTTGGACGTACGAAGCTCGCAAACGTGAAGGACAAATTCCGTTATTACCAGAAAGTAGCTGCGTTGTATTCGATGAAGGGCATCTTGTAGAATATGCAGCTCAAAAAGCTTTAACGTACCGTTTAAAACAAACGATGATGGAGCAACTTTTAACGAGATTATTACAAAATGATATTCGTGAAGAGTTCGCACATTTAGTAGAAGAAACAATTTGGCAAACTGAACAATTCTTTGGGGTACTACAAGAGAATAAAAAGGAAATTGAAGGTTCTGATCGTTTAGAAATTACTGTGACAGAAAAGGTAACTGCAGAAGCGAAAAGACTTTATGCGAAAATCGGTGAAGTCGGTGATGCATTAGTATTTGAAAGTGAAATGCATACAGTAAACACATACGATTTAAATATTGTTGATGAGCATTTAGATGTGTTAGAGCATTCACTTCGTCTTTTCATGCACGAGAAAAATGTAATTACGTGGGGTGAAGAAGGCGATGGTGCTTTCACATTAGTTATTATGCCGCGTGCAGTTGAAGAAGTGTTACAAGAAAAAGTATTCTCGAAGAAGATTCCATATATTTTCTCTTCTGCGACATTATCTGACAATGATTCGTTCGCATTTACTGCAAATAGTCTAGGGGTAAAAGATTACTTATCATTCTCAGTTGCTTCGCCGTTTGATTATGAAGAGCAAATGACAGTAAACTTACTTCCGTATACGAAAGAAAATGAATGGGAAAGAAAGTGTCAATATACACTTGAAAATATACAAAAAACAAATGGACGTACACTCGTATTATTCCGTACAACGCAAGAACTTGCAGCGTTTAAAGAATATGTAAGTAAAGAGCAAATGTCAGTKCYGTTCCTATATGAAGGAGATCAAGAAATTAGTCAGCTCGTTTCTCGTTTCCAAAATGAAGAAGAGACTGTACTTTGTGCCGTTCATTTATGGGAAGGTTTAGACATTCCAGGTTCATCATTATCACATGTTATTATTTGGTCATTACCATTCCCTCMAAACGATCCTGTGTTTGAGGCGAAGCGTAAACATGTGAATGATCCATTCTGGGATGTAGATGTGCCTTATATGATTTTACGTCTTCGCCAAGGAATTGGACGTTTAATTCGTACAAGTGAAGATAAAGGTGCTATATCATTATTCTTATCAGATAATGAAGATGAAAAAGTGATAGAAGCAGTGAAGAAAGTACTTCCGGTAGAAGGAAAAGTACTTTAAGCGAAAAAATGTTGTAGGGAAAAGTTTGGCATTTGCCAAGCTTTTTTTCTATTAGAAAAGGAATTTATGTTTCAGTGTCGAAATAAGTTTGAGGTAGAAAAAGGAGGTTTTTTATACTATGACAGTTGCTACATATGAAGTGGAAAAACAATTTTTAACATATGTGAAGAAGATAGAGAATTACGGAGAGGCATTAAGCTTAATGTTTTGGGATTTAAGAACAGGTGCACCAAAGCAAGGAGTAGACCAGCGTTCAGAAGTAATTGGAATGCTTTCATCCGAAGTGTTTGTGATGTCGACTTCAGATGAGATGGGGAACTATTTAACTGAACTAGAATCTTTAATTGTTGAAAATAAACTTTCTGAAACGACAAAGAAAATGGTTGAAGAGTGTCGTAAAGAATATGATAGAAATAAGAAAATTCCACAAGCGGAATATGAAGCGTATGTGAAATTAGAAGCGAAAGCGGAAAGTGTATGGGAAGAAGCTCGCGAAAAATCTGACTTCGAAATGTTCCGTCCGTATTTAGAAAAAATTGTTGAATTCAAAAAGAAGTTTATTACATATTGGGGTTACGAAACGTACAAATATAACACGCTATTAGACATGTATGAGCCGGGAATCACAGTAGAAGTGTTAGATCATGTATTTGGTCAACTACGTGAACGTATCGTTCCGCTTGTGAAAGAAATTTCTGAGTCTAAAAAAGAATTAAAAACAAATGCTTTAGCTGAACATTTTTCAAAAGAAAAACAAAAGAATTTTACTTTAGAGTTATTAAAACAATTGAACTATAACTTTGAAGCGGGTCGTCTTGATGAAACGGTACATCCTTTTGAAATTACATTAAATAGAGGGGATGTTCGTATTACGACTCGTTACGATGAGAAAGACTTCCGTATGGCTGTTTTCGGCACAATTCATGAATGTGGTCATGCTGTATATGAACAAAATATTGCAGAGGAATTTGAAGGTACACCGCTATGTAGTGGAACTTCTATGGGTATTCATGAGTCACAATCATTATTCTTTGAGAACTTTATCGGTCGTAATAAATCATTCTGGAAGAAAAATTATGATTTATTAAAAGAGTATAGCGATGGTCAATTTAATGATATATCAGTAGATGAGTTTTATGATGCGATTAACGAATCGAAGCCATCGTTTATTCGTATAGAAGCAGATGAGCTTACATATCCGCTTCACGTCATGGTTCGTTATGAACTTGAGAAAGAATTATTTGATGGTACATTACAAGTGAAGGATTTGCCAGCGGCTTGGAATGATAAGATGGAAGCATATTTAGGAATTCGTCCGGAAAACGATGCACAAGGTGTATTGCAAGATGTTCACTGGGCTGGTGGTTCATTTGGATACTTCCCATCTTATGCGCTTGGTTATATGTATGCAGCGCAATTTAAACATAGGATGCTAAAGGATATTCCAAACTTTGATGCATTATTAGAAGAAGGAAACGTGACACCAATTCGTGAATGGTTAACAGAGAATATTCACCAATATGGCAAAACGAAAAAACCACTTGAAATTTTAAAAGATGTGACAGGTGAAGGTTTAAATGCAAACTACTTAGCTGATTATTTAGAAGCTAAATATAAAGAGATTTATGAGTTATAAAACAGGAGCTGCTTAATTGCAGCTTTTTTTTATGAGGGAGTGAGAGAAATGGGCTATATGTTTACAGTAATGTCGCRAGCGGAAGCAGAAGAAATTGCATATAACTGGCATTATGAAGGGGAGTATTCCTTTTATGATATAGAGGCAGATGAAGAAGATTTAGCTGAGTTTTTAGAGGATGAGAGTAGAGGGAATCATACATTTTCTGTGAAGGAAAATGGTACTCTCATTGGTTTYTTTAGTTTTAGTAACATAAATAATCAAACGGTTGATATAGGTCTTGGAATGAGACCTGATATAACTGGGAATGGATTTGGTCTACAGTTCKTAAAAGCTGGAYTAGMTTTTAGTAAAGAAAAATACGGATGCAATTATATAACACTATCAGTAGCGACATTTAATGAAAKAGCGATTAAAGTGTATAAAAGAGCAGGATTCGAAGYTGTTGGAACGTTTATACAGAAAACAAATGGTAGTTGTTTTGAGTTTTTGAAAATGAATTATATATGTAAAAATGATTAAAAAACAGAGGAGAACTTCTGTTTTTTTATTTTGATGTAGAAATAAATGATGTTTGTTTTTGTACTTGTTGTAATTAGAAGTTTTGAAATTTTGGAAGAGGATGTGTATGATTGAAGTTTAGTAGCAAATAGCAAGTTTAGTAAGGAGAGGTAGTATGATTACAATTAAAACGAAAAATGAAATAGATTTGATGCATGAATCGGGGAAGTTACTAGCTTCTTGTCATAGAGAAATTGCAAAAATGATGAAACCAGGTATCACTACACAAGAAATTGATACGTTTGTTGAAGCATATTTAGAAGAGCATGGTGCCAGATCCGAACAGAAAGGATATAACGATTATCCATACGCAATATGTGCATCTGTGAACAATGAAATGTGTCATGGGTTTCCAACAGATGTTCCTTTAAGTGAAGGAGATATTGTGACGATTGACATGGTAGTAAACTTAAATGGTGGTCTTTCAGATTCTGCATGGACGTATATAGTTGGAGATATTTCTGATGAAGCAAAAAGGTTATTGTTAGTAGCAGAGAGTGCTTTATATAAAGGGATTGAGCAAGCGATAAGTGGTAATCATGTTGGAGATATTGGATACGCAATTGAAAGTTATGTAGCAAATGAAGGTTTTTCTGTCGCAAGAGACTTTACGGGACACGGGATCGGTAAAGAGATTCATGAAGAACCAGCGATTTTTCATTTTGGTAAACAAGGACAAGGGCCTAAGTTACAAGAAGGAATGGTAATTACAATTGAGCCCATAGTAAATGTAGGTATGCGATATTCTAAAGTAGATTTAAATGGGTGGACTGCAAGAACGATGGACGGTAAATTATCAGCTCAATATGAGCATACAATTGCGATTACAAAAGATGGTCCAATCATTTTAACGACGCTTAAATATGAAATGTAAGAGTTTGCAAAACTCGAACGAAAATAGTATTTTCATAAAATTCGTACGTGTTTTTTTAATAAATGCTTTCCAAAATTTAAAAAGTGCGTTATAATCCTTCTATAAAATAAATAGTTAGCTACACTCATATAATCGCGGGGATATGGCCTGCAAGTTTCTACCGAAGTACCGTAAATACTTTGACTATGAGTGAGGACGAATATATTTGCTTGTTTAGCATTCTTTTTTGCGAAACTCCAAAAGCGCGTCTCTCACTTGTAACGAGTGGTGGCGGCTTTTGGAGTTTTTTTATTGCATAAGAGGGGGAACAAACATGAAAGTATTACAAGAAAAGATTTTGAACGAAGGAAAGGTTTTATCTGGTGAYGTATTAAAGGTAGATGCATTTTTRAATCATCAAATTGAYCCAGTACTTATGCAAGARATCGGAAAAGAATTTGCTAARCGTTTTAAAGAAGAGAACATTACAAAAATCGTGACGATTGAATCTTCAGGCATTGCACCAGCAGTTATGGCTGCATTAGAGCTTAGTGTAAAAGTAATCTTTGCAAGAAAACGTAAATCGTTAACGTTACAAGATAATATGTACGTTGCAAACGTATACTCATTTACGAAACAAGAAACGAATGAAATTTCATTATCTCGAAATCATATCGATGAAAATGATCGCGTTTTAATTATCGATGACTTTTTAGCAAACGGTCAGGCTGCTTTAGGTTTAATGAGTTTAGTAGAGCAATCTGGAGCAAGTATTGCAGGAATTGGTATTGTTATTGAAAAAGCATTTCAAGATGGAGGAAAGAAGCTTCGCGAACAAGGAGTTCGTGTTGAGTCACTAGCAGAAATTGCATCACTTGATAACGGCACAGTTACATTTGTACAGCAAGAAACTGCGGAGGTGAAATAAACGATGAAGCAACATCCATTTAAAATCGCATCGCTTGGTATGCAGCACATGCTTGCCATGTACGCTGGCGCAATTATTGTTCCTCTTATTGTCGGCGGGGGACTTGGTTTAAATCAACAAGAGTTAACATATTTAGTCTCAATTGATTTATTAATGTGCGGCGTTGCGACAATTTTACAAGCATTATCAAATCGCTTTTTCGGTATTGGACTTCCAGTTGTACTTGGTTGTACATTTACAGCGGTTGGACCGATGATTGCAATCGGAAAACAATACGGGGTGTCTTCTATTTATGGAGCGATTATTGCTGCCGGGTTATTCGTTGTTATTTTTGCGAAATTATTTGGAAAGCTTGTAAAACTGTTTCCACCTGTTGTAACAGGATCTGTCGTTACCGTAATTGGAGTTACACTTGTTCCAGCAGCAATTAATGATATGGCTGGAGGAGTAGGAAGTAAAGATTTCGGTAGTCTTGAAAATTTAGCGTTAGCATTTGGTGTATTATTATTTATCATCATTATGTATCGTTTCTTTGACGGATTTATTCGTTCAATCTCTATTTTACTAGGTCTATTGTTCGGTACAATCGTTGCAGCATTTATGGGGAAAGTAAGTTTGCAAGCGGTTGGAGAAGCGGATTGGTTCCACGGTATTCAGCCATTTTACTTCGGTACACCAACATTTGAATTAACGCCAATTATTACGATGATTCTCGTTGCTTGCGTAGGAATTGTGGAAGCAACAGGGGTATATTTTGCATTATCTGATATTTGTAATAAAAAGATCGGTGAAAAAGAATTAACAAAAGGCTATCGCGCAGAAGGATTAGCGATGGTTCTAGGTGGTATTTTTAACGCATTTCCATACACAACATATTCTCAAAACGTAGGMCTTGTTCAATTAACTGGAGTAAGAAATCGCGTCATTATCTATACTTGTGGTGGTATGTTAATTGCTCTTGGGTTTATTCCTAAAATCGCAGCCATTACAACAATTATTCCGAAATCAGTACTTGGCGGTGCAATGCTAGCAATGTTCGGCATGGTTATGGCATATGGTATTAAAATGTTAAGCAGTGTTGATTTTGGAAAACAAGAAAATTTATTAATTGTTGCATGTTCTGTCGGAATCGGACTTGGAGTTACAGTCGTTCCAACGTTATTCTCACAGCTTCCGGAAAACATCCGTATTTTAACAGATAACGGAATTGTACTTGGAAGTGCGTCAGCAGTACTTTTAAATATTGTATTTAATATGGTGCCGCAGCGTAAAGTRAAAGTAAAAGAAGARCCAGTYYCKATGCAAAGTGCARTAAGAGAAGCATAGAAAAGCAAGGTCTCATTATGAGACCTTGCTTTTCTTTTTAAGTGGCATCATTTTCCCGTACGTACCAAGACGCCAAATGTACTCAAGTGGCCCATATTGGTAACGTGAAAGCCACCAGCGGCTAATAAAGATTTGTAACGTATAAAAGCCGATGCAAAATAGTGGTCCTACCCATAATGGAGCGGGATAATAATTTTTGAAAAATAGGCCGAATACAAGTAACGTAATAATCGTATGCGTGATGTAATTTGTTAACGCCATTCGTCCGACATATTGGAACGGACGTAATAATGTTTGCCATCTTTCTTTTTGTAATAAACGCATGAGCGTGAAAATGTAGAATATGAATAATGTTTTTCCACTAAACATTGTAAAGGCCTGCATATAAAATGGTTCATAAGATGGTTTTGATAAGAAGTAACGGACCATGAAGAACCACATTGGTAATGTCAAAATGAACATAATGATTTGCCATTTTTTAAGTTTTGGATCTAACTCTTTCGTGCGGCGGAAAATATCTTTTTTGCCRGCGTATAAACCAAGTAAAAATAGTCCAACTGTTTCTGGGAGCATGAATACATTTAGTCCAATTSCTTCAGAATAAAAYGCATGGAAACGATTTTGTATTTGTRACAYCCAGTCTTCAAGTGGCATGATCGGTAAGGAAAACCCTAACTCTGCCTTTGGTACTAAGGCAACCACTATACTAGCGATTAGCATGAAAAATTGAAAAATACTTAGTAAAACTAATGCCCATATTAAAATAGTACGAGGCTCTCTCTTATAAAATAACAATAAGAAAAATCCAGCGATGGCATAACTATGTAAGATGTCTCCGTCCCATAAAAGAACGTAATGCAAGAAACCAAATAATAATAAAATGAGCAAGCGGCGAACAAATAAAGTTTTTGGGCGATCTGTTTTCGCTTCAGCACGAGTCATAAAAATGTAAAAGCCTAGGCCGAATAAAAACGAAAAGATAGTATAAAACTTTGTTTGAATAAACATATCGTAAAATAGACGGATATAGCTATTTAGCCCCTCATAAACTCCTGAAAGATCACGTGAGTCGATCCCAGCGATAACAGGCCAGTTAACAAGAAAAATACCTAGTACAGCTATTCCTCTAATAATATCGATGGAATGTATCCTCTCGCCTTGTGAAATATTTTGTGTCATTATTTTCCTCCTTGTTAAGTAATTCCCTTTTATCCCGCATTAACAAGCAGTAAGACTCCCACCTCAAAATTCAGTGAATACGAGGAAGCTAGGTGGGAGTCTTACTGCTTGTAAAAGCCCGATTGGTTCAACTAATAATTAGTGGGGATGGGAAATATCCCCACTAATTACAGTTTCACTCTATTATACAAAATGTAAAGAGGAGGGTATATAGGTAATTTCCAATTTTTAAAACTGCTAAGATGTGCATTATGAGATATAATAAGAGTGCACAGCAAGTTTTAAACTTCTTTAAAACAGGCAGTAAAGCTCCTTTTCCCGAAGGAGCTTTCTTTTTTTAGAAATTTGTTGATAATGATTCTCTTTAATGATAAAATGTATTCAAAAGTGATAATCATTATCAAAAAAGGTTGGTGTGTTAATATGGTGTATGCACTTGTTGCAGGAACGATTGCTATATATGTTGGTGTTACAAAGTATGTTTTAAATGGAGTAGGAACAACAAAATGAATAATATTACATAAAATCCCTTTCATTTGTAAAAAGAATGAAAGGGATTTTTTATTTTTGATGTGAATATGCTGAAAATTTAGTATGATAATAAAGTGAAACTTTAATCAGCGGGGAGGTCTATCCCTCACTGATTACT